>JBBIQF010000614.1:0-3583 GCA_037442445.1 Planctomycetaceae bacterium | reverse complement strand
CTTGACGTACTTGCTCATGCTCGGGTCATCCCAAACTCCTGCCGGACCGCATCGCCGCGGCGACGGCCGGGCAAGCGGCTACGCGGCAATCCGGATGCTGGGGCTCATCGTGGCGCTTATGGCCACGCTCTTGATGTACTGGCCCCGCACGGCGGCCGGCTTGAGGCTTTGGATATGCGACAGCAGGGCACGGATGGTCTCCACCAGTTTCTGGGGCTCGAAGCTCCGCTTCCCCACCACCGCGTGCACGATGCCCCCCGCGTCGTTGCGGAACTCGACCTTGCCAGCCTTGTATTCGCGGACCGTGCGGCCAACGTCGGGGGTGACCGTGCCGGCCCGCGGCGAGGGCATCAGGCCCCGCGGCCCCAGGATCTTCCCCAGGGGGCCCACGATGCCCATCATGTCGGGAGCGGCGATACACACGTCGAAATCGGTCCAGCCGGCCTTGATCTTCTCGGCCAGCTCGGCGCCGCCGACTTCATCGGCACCGGCGGCTTTGGCCTCGTCGGCCCGGTCCCCCTTGGCAAACACCACCACCCGCACCGTCCGGCCGATGCCGTGCGGCAGCACCACCGAGCCCCGCACGATCTGGTCGGCCTGCTTGGGGTCGATCCCCAGGCGCACGGCGATCTCCACCGTCTGATCGAACTTGGTGGTGTTGAACGACTTGAGGATTTCCACCGCCTGTTCGATCGGCAACGGCGCCTTGCCCGGCACCTTGGCCGCCATGGCTCGCATGCGTTTGGATTGTTTGGCCATCGCAGTCCACTGTCCTGTATGCTCTGGAGGGAGAACGGCTCCGCCCCGCAAATGCGCGCCCGGCATGGGCCCCCTCAATCGATTACTTCCAGGCCCATGCTGCGGGCGGTGCCTTCGATGATTCGCCGGGCGTGTTCCAGGTCCCGGGCGTTGAGGTCTTTGGCTTTCTTCTTGACGATCTCGTCAATCTGGGCCCGCGTGACCCGTCCCACCTTCTCCTTCGGCGTGGCCCCCGAGCCTTTCGCGATGCCCGCCGCCTGCTTGAGCAGGTCCACGGCCGCCGGGCTCTTCGTCTCCAGTTCGAACGTGCGGTCGTTGTACACCCGCACCACCACGGGAATCCGCATTCCCATGAACTCCCGCGTCCGCTCGTTGAACTGCTGCACGAACTGCCCGAGGTTGATGCCGTACTTGCCCAACGATGTACCCACCGGCGGCGCCGGGGTGGCCTGCCCGCCGGGTATGTGGAACCTCGCTGTACCTACCAGTTGCTTGGCCATGAATCCTACCAGTTCCTCGCCGCGTTACTAGTTCCGCCGAAGCTAAACCGCCTCGATCTGCCAGTACTCGATGTCCACCGGCGTGCTCCGGCCGAAGATGTTGATCAGCACCGTAACCCGCCCGTTGGTCTCGTCGATGCTCGACACCTCCCCCTCGAAACTCTCGAACGTGCCCTCCTTGATCTTCACCCGGTCGCCGATGCGGAAATTGATTTTGACCTTTTCCTGCTGGTCGGGTTTTTCCTCCTGCGTGGCCAGGATGGCCTGCACCTCGCGGGGGTTCATGGGGGTAGGATGCCCCCCGGCGCCGGTAAAATCGCCGATGCCCGGCGTCTCGCGGACCAGAAACCATGTGTCCTCGTTGATCTCCATCTGGACCATGAGGTACCCGGGATACAGCTTTCGTTTATAGGTCCGCTTCTTGCCCGCCTTGACCTCGGTCACCTTCTCCATGGGAATAATGATATCGCCGAAGTAGTGCTCGTAACCGGCCACCGCAATCCGCCGGCGGAGCCCCTCGCGGATCGACTCTTCCCGGTTGCTTTGCACCTTCAAGATGTACCAGTCCATGCGATCCGACTTGGGGCGAGGAGGTGTGGCGGAGGCCGGCGCGCTGGCGGGAACCGGTTCCGCGGCGGGCACCTCGGCGGGCTCGGCGGCAGTGGCCGCTTCCTCGGCAGGCTCTTCCGCCGCTTGGGCGGATTCGGGCGGGACCTCCGCGGGGGTGTCTTCCGGCTGGGCGGGAGGTTCTGGGCTCTGGGCACTCGGGCCTGGCGCTGTCGAAGCGGAGACCTCCGCCAAGCCCGCCCCGGCCTCGCCCGCCCCGGCAGACTCGCCCGAGTCGCCAGGCAACGGCAAGCCCCCGGCCTCGGGCTGCCCATCGGCACCATAGGCCAGCGGCGGTTGGGCAGGGCTCGCAGACGCCACAGGCGCAGTCTGGTCGAGCACCTCGCCAGAGGCCGGCTGGGCCTCGGCGTGTTCCGTCGGGTTGTGCGGGTCGCTCGACACCTGACTCGTCCCTTCCGGTACTGACCGTTTCGAGCCGCCGCCCCGAGGCAGCCCAGCCCGAAGCGAACCCATCAGAGGATCCCGATGGTTCGAAACAACTTGTTCCACACGAGGTCGAACACGGCCAACACGACCGCCAAGGCGATCATCGTGCTGAGCACGACGAGCGAGCCGCGGACCAACTCGGGCCTGCTCGGCCACGAGACCTTGTTCATTTCCGCCTCGACGGCGATGAGGAAATCCGCGAACCGGGGCAGGTTCACCAGGCGATACGCCAGCCACGCGCCGGCCAGCAGGAGCACCAGCGGCAGCCCCCAGTACACCACCGGCCACCAGCTCGACACGCTGCCGAACCAATGGGTCAGGAACCGGGGCGGGGACATGAGCATCTGGTTGAGGCGCCAGCAGCCGATGGCCACGATCAGGACCACGGCGCCAAAGGTCACCTGGCGCGTAATCCTCCCCTGGCTCCGCTTATACAGCGCGACCTGGAACAGTTCCTGGAAAAACCCGTTCACTGGATCCTCTTTCCGCCGAGGGACCCTCGCCACCCTGCGCGGCGTGCCAAGCAGGGGCGGAGTGACTCGAACACTCAACCGCCGGTTTTGGAGACCGGTGCTCTACCAATTGAGCTACACCCCTGTCAGGCAGGGGGTGGCCCCTGCCCAGGCGGTATCGGAGTACCCGAGGGCGCACAGCCCCCGGCACCCCGGTGCTACTCGATGACCTTAGTGACCACGCCGGAGCCGACGGTGCGGCCACCCTCGCGGATGGCAAACCGCACGTTCTCGTCCATGGCGATGGGCGAGATCAGCTCCACGGCCAGCTTCACGTTATCGCCGGGCATGCACATCTCGGCGCCGCCCAACAGCGTCAGCGTACCGGTGACGTCCGTGGTGCGGAAGTAGAACTGGGGCCGGTAGCCGGTGAAAAACGGCGTGTGCCGGCCGCCTTCCTCCTTGGAAAGGACGTACACCTCGGCCTCGAACTTGCGGTGCGGGGTGATGGAGCCCGGCTTGGCCAGCACTTGCCCGCGCTCCACCTCGTCCCGCTTGATGCCGCGGAGCAGGCAGCCGACGTTGTCGCCCGCCACCCCTTGATCGAGCGTCTTGTTGAACATCTCGACGCCCGTCACCACGACCCTGCGGGGCTCGTTGGAGAACCCGATGATCTCCACCTCGTCGCCGACCTTGACGGTGCCGCGTTCGATTCGGCCCGTGGCCACCGTACCGCGACCTTCGATCGAAAACACGTCCTCAACCGCCATGAGGAACGGTTTGTCAATCTCGCGGACCGGCTGCGGGATGTAGTTGTCG
>JBBIQF010000613.1:0-3590 GCA_037442445.1 Planctomycetaceae bacterium | reverse complement strand
CCCCAGCCGCCCCCCTTGCCCGTGCGCCCCGGCCGTCATACGTTGTGGAAAACGAAAGGCCACTCCCATGCGACGATGGCGTACCACCACTTTGCGACGGCACGTGGGCCACCTCCGCCGGCTGCGGGTTTCCCCGGCCGTGTGGGGCCTGGCGGTGTGTGTGGCGGGCACGGCTTGGGCGGCCGGCTCCGGCCTTGGGCAAGCGGACCCGCCGCACCGCCACCCCAATGTGCTGGTCATTCTTGCCGATGACCAAGGTTGGGGCGACCTGAGCCTCAATGGCAACACGAATCTGCGGACCCCGAACCTGGACCGCCTGGGTCGCGAAGGGGCGGTGTTCGACTATTTCTACGTGCAGCCGGTCTGTTCGCCCACCCGTGCCGAGTTCCTTACCGGCCGCTACCATCCGCGCGGCGGGGTGCGCGACGTCACCCGGGGCGGCGAGCGATTGAATCTGGACGAGTCCACGATCGCCCAAGCCTTCCAGAAGGCCGGCTACGCGACCGGCCTGTTCGGCAAATGGCACAACGGCTCGCAATACCCGTATCACCCCTTGGCACGAGGGTTCGGCGAGTTCTACGGGTTCACCTCAGGCCATTGGGGGATTTACTTCGACCCGCCGCTTGAGCACAACGGGCAGTGGGTCCGCGGCCAGGGGTACATCGCCGACGACCTCACGGAGCGGGCCATGCGATTCATCGAGGGGCACCAGGGCCGGCCCTGGTTCTGCTACCTGGCCTTCAACACGCCGCACTCGCCGTTCGAGGTGCCCGACCGCTTCTTCGACCGCTTTCGGCAGGCCGAACTCGCCCTGCGCTACGAAGGCCCGCAGAAGGAAGACCTGGCGGTCACTCGGGCGGCCTTGGCCATGTGCGAAAACATCGATTGGAACGTGGGCCGCCTGCTCGAAGCCTTGGACCGCCTGGGCCTGAGCGACCATACGGTGGTGGTGTACTTTTCGGATAACGGCCCGAACTCGTGGCGGTGGAACGGCGGGATGCGCGGCCGCAAGGGGTCCACCGACGAAGGCGGCGTCCGCAGCCCGTGCCTGATACGCTGGCCCGGCCACATCCGGCCGGCAACACGCATCGACCGGATCGCTGCGGCCATCGACCTCTTGCCTACCCTGGCCGAGTTGGCCGGCCTGGAACTCGCCCCGCCCAAACCCCTGGACGGCAAGAGCCTGGCCCCCCTGCTTTTGGGCCGCGCGGCGGATTGGCCCGACCGCATGATCTTCGCCCATTGGGCCGGCCGGGTCAGCGTCCGCACCCAACGATTCCGCCTGGACGACCGGGGCCGGCTGTACGACATCGTCCAGGACCCAGGACAGCGCCACGACATATCGGCTCGCCAACCCCAGGTGGCCGAAAAACTCCGGGCCGCCGTCCAGCGGTTCCGCGAGGACGTGCTGCCCAAGGAGCCCGACACACGGCCGTTTCCCGTGGGCTACCGCGAGTTCCCCGTCGCTTGGCTGCCGGCTCGCGATGGCCAGCCCACTGGCGGCGTGCGCCGCAGCGCCCCGGCCCCCAACTGCTCCTACTTCACCAACTGGACCCGCCCCGAGGATGCCATGACCTGGGATATCGAGGTCCACACCGCCGGCCGCTATGAGGCTACCCTCTATTACACCTGCCCGGCCGCCGACATCGGGGCGACCGTCCAGCTATCCTTCGGCGACCGCCGGGTGCAAAGCAAACTGACCGAGGCCTTCGACCCGCCCCTGCGCGGCGCCGAGTACGATCGCGTCCCCCGCCAAGGCGAATCCTACGTGAAAGACTTCAAACCCTGGGTTTTGGGAACATTGGAACTGCCCGCCGGCCGGGGCACCCTGGTGCTGCGGGCACTTGACGTGCCCGGCCGCCAGGTGGCCGATGTCCGCATGGTCGTACTTCGCCTTCTCCCATGAGTTGGCCCAGGCCCGCACCTGACCGCTCGCGGCAGACCTGCGCGGGGACCGGTTCTTGCGGCCAATGCCGCACCAAAGCGCAGCCGTGAGCCAGCGGTGAGCAACGAGCCCCGGGCGTCGGCCCCGGGGTGGCGGCAGTAGGTTGGAGGGACGCGCTCCGTCGCGTCCGAGGTGAGCCGACGGTGGGCAACGAGCCCCGGGCGTCAGCCCGGGGTGGAGCATGACCAAGGTTGAGGTGCCGGCCGCACCGGGGGCTGACGCCCCCGGCTCTTCGCTGGCGCCACCGGGGGCTGACGCCCCCGGCTCGTGGCTGACGCCTCAGGCCGACCCGGGACCCGCCGGCCCTTGCGGCCGAGCGCCGCACGGTCTACGATAGGCTGAGTCGCTATCCCGATTTCGATGGCAAGCCCAATCTCACCGAGCGGAATCTGTACGGCCCCGCGGTGGACATTGTCATGGCCTGGCGGGTCCACGTTGGCCGAGTGCGCGTTCGGCGCCGGGATCGGCCAGTATTACGAGTCCGCCCGCTACTGCGAGGCAGCAATCAGCGTCTGATAGGCAGGTCAACGGCCGTATTGGGCGTGCAAAGAGGCCTGATACGCGGCCAAGTCCCACGTCGGAGGCCTGCCGCGGCCAAGGAGAGAACCGTGCCGTTACCTTTGGGAGGTGGTCTTCGCCCTCCCGGGACGGTCCAATGCAAGTGGCCGGCTCTTGGGGTATTGATCGGAGAGCGCAAAACGAGATGGAGATATCCATGGCGGAAGAAATGTTGCTCAGGGCCAAGTCGTTTTCGGTGGTGCGGCGGAGGGTTGCCGGGCCGGACGGGGAGGTCCGGTCCAAAGACATCGTTCGTCATCCCGGCGCGGCCGTGGTGTTGCCGCTGTTAGAGGACGGGCGCATTGTGCTGATCGAGAACTTTCGCGTACCTGCCGGCCGGCGGCTGTTGGAATTGCCGGCAGGTACGTTGGATCCGGGCGAGGATCCTGCGGCGACGGCCGCGCGCGAACTCGCCGAAGAGACGGGCTTTCGGGCCGGTGCGCTGGAACTTTTGGTTCGGTTTTATTCGTCGCCCGGCCTGTTGGACGAGGTGATGCACCTGTTTGTGGCGACGCAACTTCAGCGGGGCGAGCCGCGTTTGCAACCGGATGAGGACATCCGCACCCGGCTGGTCACGTGGCCGGAAGCCTGGGAGTTGCTCCGCGGCGGCCAGGTGGAAGACGCCAAGACCATTGTGGGGTTACTGTATTACGCGGCATTCAAAGGGGGAGACCGATGTTTCGCAGTTCCGCAATGATGCCGCTCCACATGCCGCCGGTGCCGACTCCCACCGAGGTAATGGCCCCGATGGTGGCCATGAGCACCATGGCCAGCATGACAGCGTATTCCACGGCCGTGGTGGCCTCCTCGTGATAGAGAATATGGTAGAGCCGTTTCATGGGCTGCCTCGATACAAAACGCCGGAAGTGGCGGGGAAAAGGGGTTAGGCGGGGGGCCGACGAGGGTGTCTCCCAACACAATCCTACTTCAGCCCGCGGCGATGTCAAACCACGGCGGCGTTGTTGCCGGGGCGTGTTCCAGCCGGCAAGACCATCGCCACGCCCGTCAGCCTCACCTCGCTGCCGCCCACCATCCTTGCCCTGATCGGCGCAGACCCTCAACCCTTCCCTGCCCAGCCACTCACTCT
>JBBIQF010000612.1:0-3606 GCA_037442445.1 Planctomycetaceae bacterium | reverse complement strand
GCTGCCCATCGTGCCGGGCGCGTTCCCCCAAGGTCCCGCGACCCCGGTTCCGCTAGCACCCCCCCCTCCGGTTAGCCCGGCCGGCGCGGCACAGTGTGTGCCGCCGCCGTGCCCTCCCGCGTCTGGCCCACGGGTTGCACCGCCTCGAATCCCCGTGCCGGGAGAGAATGCCCCCCCGGTAGTCGGCATACCCGGCCCGGGTACCTTGCCGGGTTCTGACGGGCCCGTGATCGCCCCGCCGCCCCCAGTGGCTGCCATCCCTCGGCGCAAGATCGCCCGCTTCATCACGGCCGAACCGTCCTCCAGCCGCTTGCCCGTCTCGGCCGATGGCAAACTGCCGGAGCTGAAACTGGGCGAATCGGAGGGCCAGGCCGCGGCCAAACCGCCCCGGCCGCGAGGCGTGCATCCGTTTGTGCTTTTTGCGCTTCTGGTGGCCAGCCTGGGCGCATCGGTGTTGCTGCTTTTGGCGCCCACGGATGCCACGGCGCCCACCCGAGCGGAACAGCAGCGCGAAGCGCGGCGGATCATCGAGACGGAGTACTTTCGCGAGCTGGACGAGGGGGTACCTCCGCGGCCGTACCAACTGTTGCTCCGCGAAGCGAAACTGGCCCACAGCCGCGGCGACGTGCGGCGCGAACGCGAGCTGTACCGCCGCGTGCTCGACTTGCTGCGGGCGTATCCCAAGCCGGAAAAGGGGATCACCGGCAGCCCGCAGCGCGACGAACAGCTCCAGCGCCAATTGATCGTCTTGCTTAGCGAGTGAGTCCGCCGTGAGTGGCAATGTGGTTCCTGTGCAGCCCGGCCTGCCCGAGCCGTCGGCCCGATATGAGGTGGTCGATACCATCGCGCAGGGCGATTTCGCCACGGTGTATCGTGCCCGGGACCGCGAGCTGGGCCGCGAGGTCGCCATCAAAGCCATCCACCCCCAGTATCTGACCAACCCCCGCCAGTTGGAACGCTACTGGCAGGAAGCGCAACTGCTGGCCAGCCTGCAACACCCCAATATCCTGACCATCTACGACCTCGTGCGGCCCCGCGGGTGGTTGATTCTGGAGCTGATGCGGGGCAATCTGGGGCAGGCGATCCAATCGGGCCCGCTGGACATCGACTTCTTGCGCGTGGCGCTGGTGTGCTGCCTTCAGGCGTTGCGGTTTCTCCATTCCAACGGGGTGATCCACGGCGACGTGAAGCCTAGCAACATGCTGGTGGATGCCCGCGGCCGGGTCAAACTGGGCGACTTCGGCCTGGCACGCCGGGCCAGCAGCGAGCAGGGGAGTCTGCTCAAAGGGACCACCAAGTACATGGCGCCGGAACTGGTGTCGAACCAGTTCGGCCCCATCGGGCCGGCCAGCGACCTGTACTCGCTGGGGTTCTCGGCCTATGAACTGCTTTGCGGGCCGCGGTTCGAGGAACTATTCCCCGGGTTGGGCACCTTTGGCCGGGACCGCCAGATCGCCTGGCTGATGTGGCACGCAGCACCCGACCGCCGCTTGCCCCCCATCCACCGCGTGCTCGAAGGCGTGCCGGAAGATCTTGCCCGGGTGATCGAACGGCTGTCGGCCAAAGAGCAATCGGTGCGCTATGCGACGGCGGCCGAGGTGCTGGAGGATTTGCGCCCGGGCCCGCCGCCGATGCCCAGCCGCCCCGCACCGCCGGCCGAAACCGCCCCGCCCGCCGCCGACAAACGCAAACGCCTGCGCGTGCTGGGGGCCTCGGCCGCACTGGCGGTCTCGGTGGTGCTCAGCCTGGTCATGCTGCTGGTGCCGGCGTCGCCCAAACGGCCGCCGGCCGAACCGGCCCCGTTGTCCGGCGTGGTCGTGCGGGTCGATCCCGATAACCGCAAGTTGGTGATCGAAACCGCCGCCGACGGATCGCACATCGAGCGGACCTTCACCCCCGGCGACAAGTTCCAATTGAATTATCAGCCCGGTTACCTGCGGCAACTCCAGCCGGGCGATCAGGTGCGGATCGAGTCGGCCGTGGACGAGACCGGGCGCCGCGTGAGCCTGGTGTATGCCACCCGGCCCCAGCGCGCGGAAGGCCGGCTCCAGGAAATCCGCCTGGAAACGCAAACCCTCGCCCTGCTCGTCGGCACTCGGCCCGATGCCCCGCTGGAAATCGCGGTGGCCAAGACGACCAAGATCACTCTGAACGGCCAGGACACGATCGACGGCCGCCCGGTGCGCCTGGAGGACCTCCGGCCCGACGATCGCATCGCCGTGCAGTACGAGGTCAGCCCCGATGCCCGTACTGCCCTGGAGATTGCCGCCCAGCGCCAGGTCCAGCTCGAAGCCGTGCTGCACGAAGTCGATACCGTCTCTGGCCATCTGGTCGTGGACGTGGGAAAAAGCGGGCAAACCCGGCGGCTGCGCCTTCCTCTGGCCCCCGATTGCCAGGTGAGCATCAACGGGGCCCGCATCGTGAATCAAAAGCCGGTCGGCCCAGGGGACCTACGGCCCGGCAGCCCGGTGCGCATCGTCCACGACACCCAGGTGCTGCGCGTGGACGCCTATCAGCAATTCGAGGTCCAAGGGGTGGTGGCCGGCGTGGCGGGCAATACCCTCGAGCTCCGGCTCCCATCGGGGCAGAGCGTGCCGTTCCAGCTTACCGCGGAAACCCAGTGCCGGCTCGAGGGCGACCCGGTGTCGCCCGAGGACCTCCGGGCCGGCGATGTGGCGGTGGTCACGCACGATGCCCCGCAAGCCCAGGCGCCACCCGCCCGGCAAATCACGGCCACGCGCCCGGCCGATCCCCACCGCTGGGCCTTGGTGGTCGCAGTGGGCGATTACCCCGATCCGGCGCTTGGGCGCTTGCCGGCCGTGGCCGACGATGCCCGAGCCGTACACACGGCCCTGGTCCGCCGCTATGCCGTGCCGAAGGCGCAGGCCCTCTTGCTTGTGGATCCGCCACGGGACGCTTTGCAGGCCGAAATCCGCAAACTGGCCAGCGCACTGCGGCCCGAACACGAGGTGATCGTCTACGTGCTGGGCCGGGCGGTCCGCGACCGCGACGGGCAAGTGTATCTGGCCCCCAAGGACTTTCGCCACGAAGACCCGGCCGGCTCGGGCCTGGCTGTGCAACAACTCCTCGATCAACTCGAAGCCGCCCCGGCCAGCACCAAGCTGCTGGTGCTGGATACCTGCCACGAACCGGCCCCCAAAGACGCCGAGAGCGAGCCTTCGGCGGCCGAAGTGTTCGAGTCGCTCCGCGGCCCGCCTGGCCAGGCGGCCCTCCGCACGGTTACCGGGTTGGCAAGCTGCTCGGCCGGCCAACGCAGCTCGGGAGCCAGCGACGGCAAGCGGGTGCGGTTCGCCGCGGCCTTGGCCGAGGCCTATTCCGGAAAGGCGGACAAGAACCGCGACAAACGGATCGAGCCCGCCGAGCTGCTGGCTTTTCTTGCCGACCGGCTGGCGGCCGGCAGCGGACCGGCCCCAAGCCCGCGCCTGTTCCTGCCCGACAACCGCCCCCCGCGCCTATCGGCCGATGCCAAGAAAGCCATCCGGGCCTTGGCCGGCCTGGTCCGCACCGGCAAAGCCGACCCCGCCGAGCTGAAGAACCTCTACACCACCGCCCAGTCGCTGGCTGGCCGGGAAGTGGAACCCCGCT
>JBBIQF010000611.1:0-3618 GCA_037442445.1 Planctomycetaceae bacterium | reverse complement strand
CCCGCCGTGTGTCCTGGGCCTGGGGGCTGGGCGTGGCTTTGGCGGGGGGCGGCGGGCCGGGGCGGGCGGACGGCTGGGGGGCGGCGGGGGGCGCGGCGGGCGAGGGTTCCGCCTTGGCCGCGCCGGGGGCTGGTTTCGATGCGGCCGGGCTTGCAGCCGGCGGCGCGGCAGCGGCTTCTTTCGGCGCAGCGGCAGGCGCGGTGCCCGGCGGCAGCTCCGCGGCAGCGGTCACGGCAAAGGCCATCATGGCCAACAAGGCGGCGAACACCCCAGACATCGTGCATCCTTTCTTGGTAAGGTCGAAACATCCTAGAAGGCTTAGGGGCCCCAATGCAACCGGCCGCCCCACCCCAGCTTTTCCCGCAAGGTACGATAGTAGCTATGGCCGGGTACCGCCACCATCTTGAACCGCACGGCGGCCTTGCGAACCCGGACTCGGTCCCGGGGTAGCACCGGGGTGAGCACCCGGCCATCGGCCACTACGGCGGTGCCGGGTTCGGCCCGGACCACGGCCAATTCGTAGGTCCGCTCGGCCGAGTCCACCACCGGCCGATTCGTCAACGTATGCGGGCTGATGGGCGAGATCACGAACGCCTGGAGGTCCTTCCGCAAGATCGGCCCCCCTGCCGAAAGACTGTGCGCCGTGGACCCCACCGGAGTGGCCAGTATCAAACCGTCGCAACTATACGTGGTAACCAATTCCCCGTCAACGTAAAGCTCCAGCTCGATCATCTTGAAGGCCGGGCCGGTCTGCACGGCCACCTCGTTCAGCCCCACGCACGACGCTAGCACCTGGCCCTCACGCAGCACCTGGCAGTCGAACATCAAGTGCTCGATGACCCGGCCCGCAAGCCCTTGGCGCGACAAATCCTCCAGGACCTGGGGCAATTCGGCGGGCGAAAGGTCGGCCAGAAACCCCAACCTCCCCAGATTGACACCCAGCACCGGCAACTGGCGGGGGCCCATCTGGTGGGCGGCACGAAGGATCGAGCCATCGCCCCCCAAGACCACAGCCATTTCCGCTTCCAGCGCCGAAAGGTCCATCTGCCCCGTCAGGTCGCAAGCCACCACCGTGGCATAACGTTCGATGATGGGGCGCAAGCGCTGGGCCTCCTCGGCCAAGCCCGGCCGACCGCCGAATCCCAGGACAATCACTCGCATGGGCCAATTATGGATACTTTTGGGGCTGCAACTGGCGCCCGATCCGCCGGGCATCGGGCGGACATCGACCCGGACCACCGCCCTGGGCAGCCAGGGGCGGGACACCCGCCGGCCCCTGCCGCTTGGGGGGACACCCGCCATGTCGGCATGCTAGACCATGGGGCGAAAACGGTCAACCGCGACCGCCGTGGCCCCCTGCTCCCCGCTCCGTGCCCCCTGGCCCCGTGCTCCCTGCTCCGTGCTCCCTGCTCCGTGCGCCCCGCTCGCTGCCCCCTCGCAAGGCTGGAGGGGATTGACACACCGCCGGTTTCTTGCCACCAGTGGTGTCGTCGCACGTAGGCTTGTTTTCATCGACGCGCTACCGGCGCACCACCCCGCAAGAGGAACTTGATCGATGTGGTATTACCAGCGGGCAAGCGAAGTCGTCGGTCCTGTAGCGTGGGAAGAACTCCAGCAAAAGGCCGACGAGGGCGAGATCACGCCCGAAACGCCGGTCCGCCAAGGACCGGACGGGGCGTGGCGGGCGGCGGCCGAGATCGACGGATTGTGGCTGGCACCGACCGGATCGATCGATGGACTGGCCGAGGAAGAGCCCGGGGCGGCGCCGGCTGCCCAGGCGGGGGCGGCGCCGCTTGCACCGCCGGCCGAAGCCGCCCCTCGGGCACGGTCGCCGCTGAGTCTTCGGCCGTGCAGCGATTGCGGCACCATGGTGTCGCAGCACGCCAGCATGTGCCCCAACTGCGGGCGTTCGTTCCACGCCTTGTCGCTCTCGGTGCCGTACCGCGGCGAACATCCGGTGCCGGTATGGGTGTTCTTCACGCTGTTGGCCCTGGCCTTCATGCTGGCCAGCCCGGTGGCCCTCCACCGCGGAATCGCCCGGGTGGCCACCGAATCGCTCAAAGATGAACTGGCAGGGCACACCATTGCCCTTGCCGTGGCCGTGGGATACGCCATTTCGATGGTGTGCTGCGCCGTGCTGGGCGGGGCGGTGGGGGCGCCGCGCATGGCCTATTACACGGGCCTGTTGCTGGGCCTGTTTTTCGGCCCCCTGGGCGTGTTCGCCGCCTTTGCCATCGACAAGCGCCCGCAGTGCCCGAACTGCTGTACCCGGCTGGGGGGACTGGCCCGCGAATGCCCCGCCTGCCATGCCCACCTCACCTGGACTATGAAAGTCCGCTGGTATTAGCGGCCCCCGCCGGCCTGTCCGCACCTGCGGTGCGCTTGCCGCGGCGCGGAGCGCCGGGCGGGCAGCCGCTTGCGCTCGTGTCCGACGGTTGCGGCGCATTCGATGCTTGCGCCGCAAGCGGCCGGCCTACTGCGAAAGCCCGGCCGGCTCCAGCAATCCTAAACGCCATGGGATTTCCCCGTAGGGTTTGCCCGCGCGGGCCTCGTCGGTAACCCCTTGGAACAAGAATCGCAATCTGGCCGGGTCCACCTCCAGGTGCTGGTCGAATCCCGCACGCAACAGCTCGCCGTGGCTGATGGAATCGGTCCAGCGCTCCGCCACCGGCTGCACATTGGCCATGCTGGCGAAGGCATGATCGCGCGTGGCGGCCAGCGGCTTCCAGGGCCCTTCCAGGCGGTCGGCCAGATAGGCCTTGTAATACCGCCATCCGTGCCCGCCCTGGGCTTCGACCAGGGTAAGGTACTTGTCCAGCCCACGCAGGCGATACGTATGGCTGGCCTCGAAGATATCGCCCTGGATGGCCAGGTGCGGTTCGGACCAGCCGGCAGGGAAGTCCTCTAAAGGGGTCTCTTCGCGCCACATCCTGCCATCCAGCGTGGTGAAAAAGAGGTGGGCCTTGGACCGGTCGCAGATGATCCAGAAATCCAGCCCGGCCTTGCCCTGGGCGGGTTTGGCCCCCAGCGGCTTCAAGCGGCTCCAGCTTTCCGGATTGCCGATCTCGGTGGTCGTGCTATAGGCCGCCCCGTACTTGGGGTTCCAGCTTTCGTCGCTGGCCTGGCAGATGAGGTACCAGCGTTTGTGCGGTGCAAAATAGAACACCTGCGGTGCGCAGAAGAACCCGGGGTGGGCCCGCAGCACGTGGCGCGGTGCGCGATTGGCGTCCTTCCAGTCAGTAAAGCTGAGGTATTCGATCTGGTGCGTTCGCTTGCGGCTGCGGATGGTGCAGAACAGATGCCAGCGGCCCTGGTAAAACACCACGCTGGGGTCCTTGACCGAAAAGCAGGGGTCCTGGGGCCGCTCGACCGGCGCCACCAACGGCGGGCCGTAGGTCCAGCGGAATTGGCCGGCCAACAGTGCGGCCACAGCCGGCTGGCGCTCCAACCGCTCGGCCGATGCGGCGGCAGCGAACTCCGCGGGTAAGGGTAGCGCAACCCCAATCGCCACTAGGGCCATCGCCGGATGCACAGGTTTCATACGCACGTCCTCCCGAAAACGGTGCTCAATACAGGGCCTGTGGCGGCCCCGGGGATCCCCGAGAACTTTAGGCCGCC
>JBBIQF010000610.1:0-3631 GCA_037442445.1 Planctomycetaceae bacterium | reverse complement strand
GCCCCCGGCTCCCGGCTCGGGTCGAAGATGATCTTATAAAAGTTTTAGCTCAGTTTTTGGATCAGCGCGATGAGCGGCATGAACAGGGCGATCACGATGAAGCCCACGATGCTGCCCAACACGATGATCAACAGTGGTTCCATCAGTTTCGTAAGCCCCTCGGTCAGCACTTTGACCTCGGCGTCGTAGTAGTCGGCCACTTTGTACAGCATGGTGTCCAGCTCGCCGGACTCCTCGCCCACGTCCACCATATTGACCACCATATCGTCGATGACCTTGGTATTCATCTTGGTCAAGTACAGGAGGACGCCGATGGGCCCGGCAACGAACATGAACCAGAAGAACAGCGCCACAGGGTGGAACCCTGGCCGGGAGTAGTCCTTCATGGGCTGGGCGATGGACTCGCCTTCGCGGATGGCCTCGTACACCTTGCCGTAAAGGGTCTCGAAGACCGCGTTGCCCGAGGTCTCGCGGGTGATCTGCATCGCCTCGAGGATGGGCACGCCGCTGGCCACCAGGGTGCCCAAGGTGCGGGTGGTGCGGGCGACGATGTTCTTCTCCACCAGTTGCCCGAAGATGGGCAATTTGAGCATGAACAGGTCCCAGCCGTAGCGGCCCGGCCCGAACTTGCGCACCAGCTTGATGAACAGCCAGATGCCGATCGGGATGCCCGGCAGCAGGTACCAGTAGTGGGCCACGGCGTATGAGGCGTCGATCAGCAGTTTGGTGATCGCGGGCAGGTCGGCGCCGAAATCCTGGAAGATCTTTTGGAACGCCGGCACGATCTTCAGCATGATGAACACCAGGATGCACACCGCGAAGACCACGACGGCCACGGGGTAGATCAAGGCCCCCTTGACCTTGCGGCGGAGGTCTTGCGAGCGTTCCTGGAACTCGGCCAGGCGCTGGAGGATGACTTCCAGCGCCCCGCCTGCTTCGCCGGCCTTGATCATGTTGACGTACAGCCGGTTGAACGCCTTGGGCGACTTGGCCATGGCCTCGGAGAGGGTGGCCCCCCCTTCGATCTCGTCGCACACGTCGATCAGGCAGTTTTTCAGTGCGCCGGGTTTGGCCTGGCCTTCGAGGATCCGCAGGCTGCGGAGGATGGGCAACCCCGCGTCCTGGAGGATGGAGAGGTTGCGGGTGAAGGTGCACAGTTGCTTGGAGCTGACCCCGCCGAGGGCGAAGCTTTTGCGCCTTGCGCCGGGTTTTTTCTTATCGACCGCCTTGCGCCCGCGTTTCAGCGCGATGCGGGTGGGGTAGTAACCCATCTGGCGGATCGTGGCCTGCGCTTCCTCGAGGCTGGGGGCCTCGATGACGTCTTTGATCTCCTGGCCGGTGGCATCCATCGCCTCGAATTGGTAGGTCGGCATGGCTACATCCCCATGGCGAATGAGGTGACGCGGATCGGGTTGTGGGGCCGGTTTCGGGCCCAAGCGGGCTGCCAGCCGGGGGGAAGCGGCCGGGCGCGATGCCAGGCTGCAGCGTCCCGGGCGGCTACGCTTCGACGAGGACCGTTTCGCGCACAGCCTCCTCTACAGTGGTGATTCCGGCAAACACTTTTTCCAAGGCCGCGGTGCGCAAGGGGCGCATCCCGGCCAACAGGGCAGTATCGCGGAGCGCCTCGGTCGAGGCGCCGCGGTTGATCTGGTCGCGGAGGGCTTCGTTGACCGGCATCAGCTCGAACAGGCCGGTCCGCCCCTTGAAGCCGGTGTTGTTGCAGCGGGCACAGCCCCGGCCGCGGAAAAACCGCTTGTCGATCACGTCGTCCGGGGTGAGGTCCAGCTCGGCCAGGGTTTCGGCGCTGGGGACGGTTTCCTCGCGGCATTCCTGGCAGATTTTGCGGACCAGGCGCTGGGCCAGCACCGCCTCGAGCGTGGCGGTGATCAAGAACGGCGGAATGCCCATATCGCGCAGGCGGGTGATGGTGCTGGGGGCGTCGTTGGTGTGCAGGGTACTGAACACCATATGCCCGGTCAGCGAGGCCTGGACCGCGATTTCGGCCGTTTCCAGGTCGCGGATCTCGCCCACCAGGATGATATCGGGGTCCTGGCGGAGGATCGACCGCAGGCAATGCGCGAAGGTATTGCCGATGCTGGGATCGATGGGGATCTGGATGATCCCATCCATGTCGTATTCCACCGGGTCCTCGGTGGTGATGATCTTGTCTTCGATGCTGTTGAGCTCATTGAGCGAGGCGTACAGCGTGGTGGTCTTGCCCGAGCCGGTGGGGCCGGTGACCAGCACAATGCCGTTGGGCCGGCGGATGATCTCGCGGAACGTGGCCAGGGTCACGGGGTCCATGCCCACCGCATCCAGATCGAGCATGACCACCGAGCGGTCCAGCACCCGCAGCACGATGCTTTCGCCGAACATGGTCGGCAGCACGCTGACCCGCAGGTCCACGGGGTGGCCGCCGACGGTCAACTGGATCCGCCCGTCCTGCGGCAGGCGGCGCTCGGCGATATCGAGATTGGCCATCACCTTGATCCGGGTGATGATGGCGGTGGCCAGGTGCCGCGGCGGCGGGACCATCTCGTAGAGCACGCCATCGGCCCGGACCCGGATTTTGAAGTCGTTTTCGAACGGCTCGAAGTGCAGGTCGCTGGCATGGTCTTTGATGGCCATGAGCAGGACCATGTTCAGGAGCTTGCGGACCGGGGCGCTTTCGGCCAGGGCTTCGGCACTGGCCAGGTCGATGGGCCCCTCGCGCTCCAGGGCTTGGGCCTGGGCCATCAGCTCCTCGTTGGCCTCGATATCGGCGATGACCGTCTCGACGCTTTCGCCCACGGCCGTGTAGTACCGCTCCAGGGCCCGCTGGATATCGCGCTCGGTGGCCACCACGCACCGCACGTCGTAGCCCAAAAAGCTCCGCAGCTCGTCGATGACCGACAGGCGCTGGGGGTCGGCCATGGCGATGGTCAGCGTATTGTCGCGGAAACTGACCGGGATGATCTTGTACAGCTCGGCCATGGGCTGCGACACATGGGCCAGCACCTCGGGCGGAATGACCACCTCGTTGAGGTTGATGACCGGCAGGCCCATTTGCTCGGCCAGGGCGTGGGCCAACTGGTCTTCGGAGATCATGCCCATGTTCAGGGCGATCTGCCCTAGCAGCTCGCCGCGGCGCTGCTTCTGCTCCTCCAGCAAGAGGCCCAACTGCCTCTCGTTGATGAAGCCCAAATCGACGAAGATCTGACCGATGCGGCGAAGTGCCATAGATGTGCGTGCCTCGATGTGGCTTGTGTGCCCGCGTGCGTCCCCCTGCCGCGGAATCCCGGCCGGCGGCCGGCCAAGCCCCGCGGCGATTCTCAACGTGCCATAACTCTCAGGCTTCGATCTCCTCTTCTTCCGCCTCGGCCGCCAGACGGCGCTTCGCCTCCTCTTCGTCCTCGAGCACGCCCCGTTCGGCCCGGGCGATCTTGGCGGCCAGTTCGTCCGGATGGTTGGCCTTGGCCAGAATGTCCCGCTTGTCCACGATCCCCTCGCGCCACAGCTTGAACATGTGATCGTCCAAAAGCTGCATGCCCAGCTTGTGGCCGGTCTGAATCGCCGAATTGATCCGGTATGTCTTGTTCTCGCGGATGAGGTTGGCGATGGCCGGCGTGACGACCAGCATTTCGTAGGCGGC
>JBBIQF010000609.1:0-3642 GCA_037442445.1 Planctomycetaceae bacterium | reverse complement strand
GTGCCACCGGCCGGCCCCGCCCGGCGTGCCCGGCTTCGACCCCCCGGCCCCCGGTTTCGGCCGGGGGGCGCCTGGCGGCACCCCCTGGGCCGAAGGCGATCTGATGGCCATCATCCGCGTGACCATCTCCAATGCACCGGTTCAGGCGGAGATCAGTTGGTACTGGAACACCCTGTTGGCCGTGGCCATTTTCACGGCCTTTCTGGGGATGATCGCCTTTTACCTCACCATCCGCTACCTCATCATCCGGCCGCTCAAGCACTTGCGCGATGTCAGCGATGCGATCAGCCGGGGCAACATCACCTTGCGGGCCGATTTGCACACAGGCGACGAGTTCGAGGCCCTGGGCGTGGCCTTCAACCGCATGTTGCGCCACCTGGTGGCCGTCCAGGATGAGTTGCGCCAGGTCAATGCCGACCTGGATGCCAAGGTGGACGAGCTGGCCCAGGTCAACATGCAGCTCTACGAGATGAACCGCATCAAGAGCGATTTTTTGGCCACCATGAGCCACGAACTCCGCACCCCGCTGAACAGCATCCTGGGTTTCAGCGACGTGCTGGGCTCGATCGACTCGCTGGACGAAAAGCAGAAGCGGTACGTGGAGAACATCCGCAAGTCGGGCCGCATGTTGCTCGAGATGATCAACAACATCCTCGACCTGGCCAAGATGGAAAGCGGCAAGATGGAGGTCCAGCCGGTCGAATTCCAGATCGAGCAGGTCATCGCGGCCCAATGCGACATGGCCAAGCCTCTGGTCGAGAAGAAGAACATCGACCTTTCGACGCAGATCGAACCCGGCCTGCCCCCCATGTTCCAGGACCAGAACCGGGTGCAGCAGATTCTCAACAACCTGCTTTCCAACGCCATCAAGTTCACGCCCGAGGGCGGCCGCATCCGCATCACCGCCTCGCGCAACGAGCGGGGCGACCTGTTGTTGCGGGTGATCGATACGGGCGTGGGCATCGCCAAGGAAGACCAGCAGATCATTTTCGAGAAGTTCCGCCAGGGGCGTACCGCCATGCCCGGCGGCGATGCCATCACCCGCGAGTACTCGGGCACCGGCCTGGGCCTTTCCATCGTCAAGGAAATCTGCAAGCTCCTCGATGGCGAGGTATCGGTCGAAAGCGAACTGGGCACCGGCAGCACCTTCACCGTGCGCCTGCCGTGGCGGCTGGAAAAGCAGCCGCGCCTGGAATCGCCCCTGGCCGCCGGCTTGGAACGCTTCCGCACCCGCCTGGATCCCCTGCACACCTCATGACCCCAACCGACCAGCCCCCGGCCGAAGTCCTCCTGTTTACCGACGGGGCATGCAGCGGCAACCCCGGCCCGGGCGGTTGGGCCTACATCCTCCGCCATCCCAAGTCGGGCAAGGAGAAAGTCGAGTTCGGCGCCGAACCGCAAACGACCAACAACCGGATGGAGCTGATGGCCGTCATCCGCGGCCTGGCCGCCCTGAAACGCCCCACTGTGGTGCAGATCATCACCGACAGCATCTACGTGGGCAAGGGCCTTTCGGAATGGCTTCCCAAGTGGAAGGCCAACGGCTGGCGCCGCCGCGAGGGCCAGCAACTCAAACCCATCAAGAACGAGGACCTGTGGCGCCAACTCGACCGCCTGCTGGCACGCCACCAGGTCCGCTTCAAGCACATCCGCGGCCACGCCGGCCATCCGGAAAACGAGCGCTGCGACGCCCTGGCTGTGGCCGCCTACCAGAAATACCTCGCCTCGCGCTAGTCGCTCGCCGGCGTGCCCGGTGCCGATGGGCCAGCCTAGGGCCCGCCGGCCTCGCGGCATGGCGGCAAACCAACAGGCGCGGCGCAAAGGTCTTGCTGGCGCACCGCGCGCATGGTGCGCCGCGGCCGAGTATTGCGGCCGCCCGCCGTGTTCTTCTCAGACCCCGACCTAGCTCAGAGGACGTAGCAGCCCGGGCCGGCGGCGTGGGGGTCCAGGCTAAACTCGACCACTGCCTCCTTGCCCGAAGACCGCTGCGTGACGTGGACGTGGAGTTCGCCTTGCCGGCATTCATGAGGCGGCACCATCGTCAACAGCACCAACGTCGTGCCCGGTACGTTTACCCAGGTGCCCGGCTCCACCGGAACGCAACTCCAAGGAAAATCGATGCACCGGAAACCGCTGGGCAAAAGGCTTGGGGCCCACATCGCGCCAGGACCCCGGAACGCGAAGGCATACGCATCGGGGCCGGAACCCACCTCGAATATCGCGATGTTCTTCCGGCCGGGGTACACCCGGAGCGACGTCGCCCGGTGCCGCTCGACAGATCGCTTGCCGATGAACACGTTGATGTTGCCGGCCCAATGCGGTGCGCCACACTCGACGAGGCTGAGAGGATCGGGCGGCAGCAGTGGGGCCACATCGCCCGGGGCGTCGCGATCCTTTTCCTTAGGCGGCGCCAGCGGCTGCTTCCGCCACCATGGGCCCAGCCATCCGCGTAGCCGCCGCCTCGGCGGGTCGGGGTTGGCTAGCGCACCCAGCAAATCCTCAGGCCGGGTGTTCCGCAGATCGCCCAGCGGCCTGACACGAGGCCGTCGGGCCCGGGTCCGCAGTTCCACCGCCGAGCCCAGCGCCACACTGGGCACATCGAGCACCGCGATCCGCCGCCCCGGAACGAATGCCCCCAAGGGGGCTGCCTCGATCTTCAGCCGCGTGGGCCGCGAAGGCAGGTCGCCCTCGTTCCGCACCCTCACACGAATGGTTACCCAGCCCGCACCGTCGTCGGCGAACTGGATATCCTCCCGCTGCACCACGAGCTTTTCTGCGGGAACCCGCGGCAGAAAACCCCCTTTTTGGGGCAACAGCACCGTTGCCAGATCCACCCTCCCTCGTTCGGACTGCACGAACCGCAAAATTCTATTTCGCCCGGTCAATTCCCAGAACGAGGGGGGAGACCGCCGGGCCACCGCCGGCTAACGGGCGCGGCTTTCTCGATTCAAAAAACAAGGGGAACACCCCAGCAACCCCCGGGGCGATACCGGCAGGCGTCTAAACCCGGCGATTGCTTGGCCGCACCATGATCGATCACGTTAGCCTTCTCCCACCGTGTAAAAAGGCGGGCCTACTTCTCGGCCGCCAAGACGAACGAAGCCGGCGCAAAAGCCCGCAGGTCGAAGCGGAACCTTCGCTCCTGGACCGGAATGGGCTTGCCGGCCGGCTGGCCGCGAAGGTTGACCGGCTGCACCTCGGCCGCTTCCAGCCCGGGCGGCAATTGCACTTCGCAAGGGCCTTTTTCGCCGGCCAGTTCCCAAAGGCGGAGGACCAGTCCCGGCCCGTCGGGATTCGGCCCGAAGGCCGTCACCGCCACGCCGGGCCGCCGGACGGCCAACCCCAGCCGGCTGGCCGGCAGCTTGCCCCCCGGCCCCGCCGCCGCCACCCCCCACAGCCCGCACCGCGCCTCCAGCGAGGGTTTGACCAACGCCTCGGCCGGCGAGCCGCTTGCGGCCCACAGCCGCACCCGGCTAGTCCATGTCCCGCCGTTCCACATCCGGAAGTTCGTGGTCCATTGGTTATTGAACACGTTGATATACACGCGCGCCTGCCGCGGCACGAACTCCGGCGTGTACCGCCAGCACCCCGGACGCTCCAAACTCACCAGACCGTGGTCCAGCGGGCACACGCCCACACCCC
>JBBIQF010000608.1:0-3652 GCA_037442445.1 Planctomycetaceae bacterium | reverse complement strand
AACAGCACGACGGTGGCCTTCGGGCCGAACCGCCCGGAAAGTGGCTTACCGTCGAGGCCGTCCAGGGCGGTGGTGTCGGACAGGCGGTCGCCCACCTTCACCTTGCAGGTTTCCTCCAGCTTTTCGGTCAGGGCCACCTTGGGGATTCGGGGCGGCGGAGGCGTGGCGGCGGGCGCGGCAGGTTTCCCGGCCGGCGGCGAGGGCTCCTGGAGCGATATCTTCGGCGCCGGCTTGGGTTTGGCGGTTTCTGAAGTCCCCGTCTTCCGGCATCCGGCCGCCGGTGCCGCAAACATGATCCCAGCCACGATCGCCAGATAGATCCCGCATCGCATCATCCGTATTCCTCCTGGGTTTTGTGGCAGCCCGGCATATCCTGACCCATGTATCATAATCGGTTGCCGACAACAAGCCGACGTTGTTCCGGAGCCCGGCCCGCTGCGGGGCGATTCTTTCGTTGACACTGTGCCGTAAGGCATTTACAGTAACAATGTTTCGCTTGGTCCGCCGTAGCTTGCCAGCGCATGGGGAGGCACCGTGACCGAAAAACCCTGGGGCGGTGTGTTCGACGTGGCGACGGATCGCCGGGTAGAGGAGTTCACCGAAAGCGTGAGCTTCGACCGGCGGTTGTACGCCCAGGACATCCAGGGTTCGGTGGCCCACGCCCAGATGCTGGCCCGCGTGGGCTTGCTGACCCCCCAGGAGTGCGACCAACTCACCGCCGCCCTGGAAGAGATTGGCCGCGAGATCGAAGCCGGCCGATTCGCTTTCCGCACCGAGCTGGAAGACATCCACATGCACATCGAGCGGGCGCTGGTGGAGCGCCTGGGGGATGTGGGGCGCAAGCTGCACACGGGGCGGAGCCGGAACGACCAGGTGGCTACCGACTTGCGCCTGTGGGTGCGGGAGGCCATCGACCGGACCGACGCGGCGGTGGCCGACCTCCAGCGGGCCTTCGTGGGCCGGTGCGATGCGGATTTCGAGGTCATCTTGCCCGGCTATACGCATCTGCGGCGTGCCCAGCCGGTGCTGGCCCCCCACTATTGGCTTGCCTACTGCGAGAAGTTCGAGCGGGACCGGCAGCGGCTGCAGGACTGCCGGCGCCGGACGAATGTTTCGAGCCTTGGGGCCGCCGCCCTGGCCGGCAGCAGCCTCCCTCTGGACCGCCACGATACCGCCCGGCGCCTGGGTTTCGACGATGTGGCCGCCAACAGCCTTGATGCCGCCAGCGACCGCGATTTCGCCCTGGAGTTCGCCTTCGATCTGGCCGTCATCGCCGCCCACCTGAGCACCTGGGCCGAAGAGTGGATCCTGTGGTCCTCGGCCGAGTTCGGCTTTTTGAAACTCCCGCAGGCGTTCTGCACCGGCTCGTCGATCATGCCGCAAAAGGTCAACCCCGATGTGCTGGAGCTGATTCGGGGCAAATCGGCCCGGGTCATCGGGCATTTGACCACGCTGCTGGTGCTGGTCAAAGGATTGCCGTTGGCCTACAACCGCGACCTTCAAGAAGACAAGCCGCCTTTGTTCGATGCGTTCGACACGGTGCGGGCATGTCTGGAGGTGGCCGCCCCGCTGGTCGCGCAGGCCGAGTTGGACCACCCCAAGATCGCCCAGTGCCTGGACCAGGGGCATTTGGATGCCACGACTTTGATGGAATATCTGATCGGCCGCGGCGTGCCGCAGCGCACCGCCCACGGTATTGTGGGGCGCCTGGTCCGCAAGGCCCTCCAATCG
Source organism: Planctomycetaceae bacterium (assembly GCA_037442445.1). Classification (GTDB taxonomy): domain Bacteria; phylum Planctomycetota; class Planctomycetia; order Pirellulales; family Thermoguttaceae; genus JANLFZ01. The sequence continues at coordinate 1,921 of JBBIQF010000608.1, read as the reverse complement.
CAGGTCCGGTTGCAGGACCTGAGCCTGGAAACCTTCCGCCAGGAGTGGCCCGACGCCGACGGCGGCATCTATGACGTGCTGGGCGTGGAGCATGCGGTGCGGGCGATGCGGACGTATGGCTCCACCGGCCCGGACGAGGTGCGGCGACAGATCCAACGGTGGAAGGAGCGACTGGCCAACCCCTGAAGACGACCTCCGAGGTTCGCTATGCGTCGATCATCCGCTGGGCTAGTGGTTGCGGCACTGGGTCTGGCCGCGGCGTGGCTGGTCATCGCAGGCCGGCCGGTATGGCCGGCGCAGCCCGCCACGAAGGGGGGAGCCAAACCTGCCGATGCCAAATCCGCACCCGGCGAGGGCAAACCCGCCGCGGTGCCCAAGCCCCAGGACCCCGTGATCCAGGCCATCCTGGCCAGCCCCCCCACCACCCCGGCCGAGCGGGTTCGTGTCGCCCTGGCCCTGGCGGACCTCAAGCACCCGGACCTCGGGCGGCAGCAATTGGCCGAGGTCCTCAAAGCGAACCTCGGCGCCGATCAACTGCTCTCGTTGGGTGAGGAGCTGGGCTCGGCGGTTTTTTTGAAGCTGGCCAGCCGGCCGGACCTGGCCCCCGAGGGCCAGAAACTGGCCGACGCGGTCCTCAAAGCGCGGGGCGCGGCCCTGCGCGACCCCGCCCGCATCGCGCAGTGGATCAAGGAACTCAACGATGCTTCGCCCGATAAACGAACCCGCGCTATGCTGAGTCTCGGCGATGCCCAGGAAGCGGCGGTGGGGCCCTTGCTGGCCGTGCTGGCCGATTCGAAACGCGCGGCCGAACACGCAGCGGTCCGGGCAATGCTGGTCCGCCTGGGGCCGGCCGCCGTAGGGCCGCTCCAAGCCGCCTTGGAGGCCCCCAATGCCAATGTGGCCGTGCAAGCGCTCGAAGCGCTGGGCGCCCTCCGCGCAGCCGACACCCTGCCTTGGGTGCTGGCCACCGCGTTCGATCCCGCGCAGCCCCAGCCGGTGCGCCAGGCCGCCAGCGCCGCGCTGAAGCATTTCGGCGCTGCGGTCCCCCCGCCTTCCGAGACGGCCAAGTTCCTGGCCCGACAAGCCGCCGAGTATTTCGATGGGCGCGTTGCCTTGCGCGTCCAGCCCAATGGCGGCGTCGAAACCTGGGTTTGGGATGCTTCGCAAAACGCACCGGTGCTGAAGTACCTTACGCCCCAAGGGGTATCGCTTTTGCGGGCGGCCCGGCTGGCACGCGTCGCCCATGAACTGCTTCCTCAAGACGAAGAGATTACGGTGCTGTGGCTGGCCAGCCATTTGGAATTGGCGGCCTACCGGAATGGTTTGGATAATCCGCTGCCGATGGACAAGGGTTCGCCTGCGGCGCGTGCTGCCGCGGCCGGCCCGGAGATGGTCGAACGCGTGCTGCGTTTCGGCATGGAGCGGAACCACGCGGTGGCGGCCACAGCCGCCGCACGCATCCTGGGGCAGTTGCCCCGGGCCGAGGCCGAATGGCTATTGTGCCGCACCCCGCAGCCTGCGCCTTTGGTGCTGGCCACGCGCCACTTTGACCGGCGATTGCGGTTCGCCGCCGTCGAGGCCGTGGTCCGCATCCACCCCCGGCAGGCGTTTGCCGGCGCAAGCTTCGTGACCGAGGCCATGCGTTTCCTCGCCGCCACCACGGGCTCGCCCCGGGCCCTGGTGGCCGATGCCCGCCTGCACGAGTCGCGGCAGATCGCCGCCTATCTGGCAGGGCACGGGTATCAAGCCGATCTGGTGCAATCGGGCCGGGAACTCATCCAGCGGGCCCTGGACTGCCCCGACTACGAAATGGTGTTCGTCGATGCCGGCATCGACGACCCGCCGGTGGGATTCTTGCTACAGCACTTGAGGCGCGATGGCCGTACCGCTGCGCTTCCGGTGGCAGTGCTGGCCCGGGCCG
>JBBIQF010000607.1:0-3654 GCA_037442445.1 Planctomycetaceae bacterium | reverse complement strand
CGCCGTAAACAGCAGCGCCCTCCCCCTGGACCGCTTGATATTCAACTACCGCTCTTTCGACCGCGCCCCCTTGTTCCCCGGCGGCGTGCAGGTGCACCGCTTCACCCCGGGCATCGAGAAGACGTTCTTCAACGGCATGGCGTCGCTGGAGCTGAAGGTGCCCATGGCCTCGACGCTCGACAGCACCGTCCTGGCCGACGGCGGCACCGACCTGTCGCACGGCGAGTTCGGCAATATGATGATCACGCCCAAGGTGCTCTTGACGCACACCGATAACTTCGCCGCCGCGCTGGGGATGTCCATCTCGGTGCCGACGGCCAACGATGTCGTGCTGGCCAATAGCGACGGCACCGAGCTCTTGCGGATCGATAACCAGTCGGTATTCCTGGCCCCCTTCCTAGGCGTTCTCTGGACGCAGGACCAGTTCTTCGTGCTGGGATTCCTCCAATACGACGTCGATGCCAATGGCAGCCCGGTGATCGACAGCACCTTCCAGCAGCCCCAGGAGATCGGCCGGCTTCGCGGCAACACGTTCCAGTACCTGGACATCGGGGCCGGTTGGTGGACCTACCGCGCTGGCTCGCCCTATGACCTCATCCAGGGGATTGCCCTGACCGGCGAGGTGCACTGGAACCGGTCGCTGGACAAGGGGCGGAACGTGTTGAGCGAGTTTGTGGCGGTGGGCGATTTCCGCGAGGACATTCAGATTCTGGACCTCACCATGGGCACGCACGTCGAGCTGCGAAACAACACCACGGTGAGCATCGGCTATTCGGTCCCCGTGGGCAACCGCGCGGACCAGCAGTTCGATGGCGAACTGCGCGTCATGGTGAACCACTTTTACGGGCCGTTCGCCCGGCCAGGATTCACCATGTTCTAACCCGGTATGTCATCCGGGGAGGATTGTGCCCGGCATGGCAGCGGGGGCATCGGCCGCGCTGCCCGCCGGCCCGCAGGCCCAATAGGCCTGCGCCAAGACTGACCGCCGCACGCGGCAAAGCAGACCTCGCCGGCCCCTCGACCGGCGAGGTTTTTTGCTAGCATCTACTCTCCGCCGCTTGACACCGGCCCCACGGTTGAATAGCACCCCTCGTCGGCGATAGACTACTCGCAAAGCGCCGGGGAGCCTCGAGCCGGGGCGGGATGTCGTTTCGCATCTGCTCGGCGGCCAAGGGGGCAAGGCGCATGGGCCCTAGCGCCTTGATTGTGGAGGTCCATCATGCAGCGCATCGCGTTGGGTATTGTCGCGGGGGTTGCCAGCAGCCTCGCCGCAGCGCTGGCCGGTGCAGCTCCAGCCCGGCTGCCGAACTTCGTGATCATTTTCATCGACGATATGGGCTACGCCGACATCGGCCCGTTCGGGGCCCAGGGCTACCAGACGCCGCACTTGGATCGGCTGGCCCGCGAGGGCCGCCGCTTCACCGATTTCTACGTCACGCAGGCCGTCTGTTCGGCATCGCGCGCGGGATTGATCACCGGATGTTACAACGTGCGGGTGGGCATCTTCGGGGCCCTGTCACACCAGGCCACGCACGGCCTCAATGCCGGCGAGGTGACCATCGCGGAGATCGTCAAGCAGAAGGGCTATGCCACGGCGTGCATCGGCAAGGGGCATCTGGGGCATCATCCCAAATTCCTCCCCACCCAGCACGGCTTCGACGAGTATTTCGGGCTGCCGTATTCCAACGACATGTGGCCCGGGCATCCCACCTCCGGCCGCAATTATCCCCCGTTGCCGCTCTTGGAAGGCACGCGGGTCATCGACCCGGACGTCACGGCCGAGGACCAGCGCTACCTGACCACGCGCTACACGGAGCGGGCGGTGCGATTCATCGAGCAAAACAAGGACCGGCCGTTCTTGGTGTATCTGGCCCATTCCATGGTGCACGTGCCGCTGTTTGTCTCCGAGCGGTTTGCCGGCAAGAGCCCGCGGGGCTTGTTCGGCGACGTGGTGATGGAAGTGGATTGGTCCGTGGGCCAGATCGTGGAGTGCCTGCGGCGCCACGGGCTGGACCGCCACACTCTGGTGATCTTCACCAGCGATAACGGGCCGTGGCTGGCCTATGGCGATCACGCCGGTTCGGCCCGGCCCTTGCGCGAGGGCAAAGGGACCATGTTCGATGGCGGCTGCCGCGTGCCGACGCTCATGTGGTGGCCGGGGGTGCTGCCCGCGGGTACCGTCTGCCGCGAGCCGGCCATGACCATCGACCTATTGCCCACCATCGCGCACCTGGTGGGGGCCAAGTTGCCCGAGCACAAGATCGACGGGCGGGATATCTGGCCGCTGGTCTCCGGCCAGCCGGGGGCCAAGAGCCCGCACGAAGCCCTGTATTTCTATTGGGGCCGGCAGCTTCACGCGGTGCGCATGGGCCGCTGGAAGCTGCACTTTCCGCACAACTATCCGACCTTGGCCGGCCGGCCCGGTGGCTCCGGCGGCAAGCCGGCGTTTTACGAGCAGGCGTCGATCGGCACGGCGCTGTTCGATTTGGAGTCGGACCCGGGCGAGACGACCGATGTGGCCGCGCAGCATCCCGAGGTGGTCAAAGCCATCGAGGCCCTGGCCGATGCCATGCGGGCCGACCTCGGCGACGCCGCCCGAAAGATGCCGGCCAAAGGGGCTCGGCCTGCCGGCCAGCTCCAACCCGGCGATCCCCGCTTCCATTGGCAACCGGGAAAGCCCGTGGACATCGAGGCCAGCTTTCCGTAAACCCCGGGGGGCCCCGGGGGAATCTGCCGCGACCGTCTCGCATGATCCTGCTGGTCGGCAACCTCGATCGCGATGAGTTTCGGGCCGTGCGCCCGGCCCTGGAGGCCTGCGACCGCTGCCTGGTCGCCGAAACCCCAGCCCAGGCAATCGGCCTCCTGCAAGATGCCCGCAAGCGCCAACCGGCCGGCAACCCCGAGCCCGAGTGGATCGTACTGGCCCAAGCCTATCCGGGCCAATTTCCGCCCCACGACCTGGACCGGCTGCGCCTCTTGGCCCCTTTGGCGCCGGTGGTGGTCGTCGAGGGACCCTGGAGCGCAGGGCAGTGGCGCGCGGGCCGCGGACTGGCCGGCGTCCACCGGGTGTCGTGGCTGGACTTCCCCCGCCACCTCGCCGACCAATGGCACCGCTTCCGCCGCGGCGAAACACGCAATGCCGAATGGATGCTCCCCGCCACGGCCAGCGAGGAGGAGCGGATTCTCCTGGCGGCACAGTCGCCTTTGCCCCGGGGCCAGGGCCCGGTGATCATCGGGGCGGCCCGGTTCGATAGCTACCAGTGGATATCCACCGTTTGCCGATACGCCGGCCTTGCCACCGTGTGGTGCCGGCCGGGCCAACAACCCCGGCTAGACGGCCACTGGGCCGCCGTCTTCGACGCCGACGAAACGGCCAGCCCGCAAAGCCAATGGCCGCAGTTGCGCCGCCTGGCGGCCAGTGTGCAGGGCGGCCCCGTGGTGGTGCTTTTGGGCCAGCCCCGGCCCGAGGATTGCCGCCACGCCCACGCTGCCGGGGCAACCGCCGTCCTCAATAAACCACTGGCCATCGACCAACTGCTAGCCGCGTTGCAGCCGTAAGCGGGCACCAGGTAGGGTGCGTGCTTGCACGCACGCGGACGCCGGGGAATGACGAATGACGAAAGCCAAATGACGAAGGAGGAAGCACTAATGACC
>JBBIQF010000606.1:0-3662 GCA_037442445.1 Planctomycetaceae bacterium | reverse complement strand
GCTTCCCGAAACCAAAGCCGGGCGGCTGGTACTGGCCCACGAGGTCCACATTGGCCCGGCGCGGTATCTGGTCTTCCATTCCCAGGCACCAATAGGCCGCATTGACCAACAGGCGCCGCAGCCCTTCGCTGGCCAGGTCGGTCGCGGCACCCATGGTGGTGGTGAACACCCGGCCGGTCTTGCCGCTTGGCGCCTGATAGGTCTTGATCCAAGCGATGGGCATCATGGGGTTGTTCTTCTGGTTGGTTACCGGCGGGTCGGTGGGCTTCATGCCGGCCAGGACCTGCCCCAGAACCAGCGGCTGGCTGTCGCCCGGCAGGGGCAAACGCACGGTGTACACATCGGTGGGGCCCCAGATATCCTCGCAGCCCCGGACCACCGGGTGGTTCTCCATCCCCGGGGCGATCACCCCGCGGGTGCTCTCTTTGCCGTGGTGGCCGTGGTGGGCAATCCACGTCTCGCCCAGGATCTGCCGGCCGAAACCGCCGTCCCATTCCTTGCTGTTGAAGCTCCACCGCGCGTACTTCCGGCCGGGCGGGATATTGAAGGCGTGCGTGGCGGTCCGCAGGCCGATGATCGGCTTGCCCGCCTCGACATATTCCACGATGTGCTGCATCTGCTCGTCGGGCAGGTTGCGGAACCGGGTGAAGATGATCATCAAGTCGGCCGTCTTCAGGGCCTCCAGCCCCGGGATGTTGCTGACGTTGGTGGGATTGATGGTGCCGTCGGGGTCCACGGCGAAAAGCACGGTGCACGTAAAGCCGTGGTGCACCGCCAAAATCTTGCCCAACTGCGGCATGGCCTCCTCGGAGCGATACTCCTCGTCGCCCGAGACGAGCACGATATGCTTTCCCTGGCCCGGGCCTTTCCGCCCCTGAAAAACCACCCAGGGGTTTTCGGCGGCTGCGGCCAGGGCGCTCCAAAGTCCCAGGGTTGCCAGGCACACGGTCCGGCAGATGCTGCGCTTCATCGCGATCTCCTCCGGGGGCACACAGGTTGCAATGTCCAAGTTGTCACAACAGGCTCGCCCAAGGCAGGGTGCCCGCCCCAAGGCCCGTGCGCCGGTGGGCCCATGAGGCGAGTAGCCCCGGGGACCCGTCCACCACCCCGGGGCGTGCAGGCGCCGCCGGGGCCCGCGGCGCAGGGCCACTTAGGGTTTTTCGGCCGGCTGGGTCTCAGCGGGTTTCAGTTTCACCTCGGTGGCCATCTCCATGTCTTGGTCCAGGGTCATCCCGGCCACGCTGGTGGCTAGCTTCAAGCGGGCGGTGCTTGCGCTTTCGATGATCTGGCCCAATGCGGAGTCGAAATAGATGGTCCCCTGGCTTTCCTGGGCCTTGATGTTCACGGCGGCCAAGCCTTCTTTTTCGGGGAAGCTGAGGGCCATGTTGAAGGAAATCTTGTCGAGATTTCGCCCCTGGCGGGTCTCTTCGCCCTCGTAGCGGTAGGTGGTCTGCACGAGGAGCTTGCCCATGGCCGGGTTGGTGATGGCCGCCTGGTGCTTCCAGGTGTGCCCGGCAGAGACGGGTTCTTGGGGGAAGACGGCCAGGTTATTGAGCTGCGTGAGGTTTTCGGGGGAGGCGATATCGGCGGCCGGGCCGACGGCTTTCTTGAGGCCGGCCAGGGCATCGGCGGGCAACTCGGCCTTGCGGGCTTCGCCCAGCGGCGTCAGCCGGATCTGGATGGGCCGGTCCACCAGGCTGCCCACCGCGCTGGCATACGCCTTGGCGACGCCTTCGGGCGGGTCTTTGGCGGCCGAGTCATAGAGGACCTTGCGCCCCTGCGGAAGCTCCATGTCCATGCGGACCCGCTCGACCGTCTGCACGATCGAGGCCACGCCTTCGGCATCGACCGCATCGGTCTTCTGGCGCGTGTCCATGGTCTGCGTCAGGGTGATCTTCACGCTCCGCTCGGGCGTGGCCACGGTTTGCACCATCTTCTGCGTCACCGCATAGCGGTGCGTCTGCCCGGCCGTGAACTTGTACCGCAGGACCTTCTGGCCGGGGCTGGCCGAGGCAGCCACCAGCACGACCGCCAGCGCCACAGCGCCGGTGCAACGGGCGGGTATCGACATGACCGATTCTCCTGCGGTTGAAAACATGGGGACCCTGGGCAATAGCGGAACCCTTCCATCTTCGTGCCCCCGCAGGCCGGGGTCAAGCCGGCCTGGTTCGGGACCGCGGCGACTTGCGGTTGCTGTGCCCTGGGGGCGGCACGGCCCTGCGTATTGGGGGTGTGTGCTGCTATGCCGCGGGGCCGGCTTGGGGTTTTCTGGGGGTGAGAGCGGGGGGGGTGGAGCTTTCCGGCCTTCTCTGTTTTTCCGGCATTCCCCTCCCGATCGGCATTGGCCGAAAAACCCGCAAGTTCGGCCAGGTTTCACTCGATAAATACCATCGGCTTCGGTCCCCACATGCACGAGGCGGCTATGGAGTCGCAAACCGATCCGTCGAGGTGCCTTTCATGAACCACAAGAGCCTATCGGTAACGGTCCTGGGGTTGGCTGCGGTGTGCATCCTGGCGGCTGCGGGGTGCAACACCACGTATGGGCCGCGATTCGGGATTTTCGCCTACCCGATTCCCGTCAGCCCGTACTTGCAAGACATGGAGGAAGACCGCTTTTGGGAGCACGAGCGGTATAACCGCGTGCCGATCCTGGAGCCGCTGGTGCCTGGCGGCCCGACGACCGCTTTGGACGAGCCTTCGGACGACGAAGTGATGCGGGCGCTGGAGCGGGCCCGGCCCACGGAAGGCGGCTTGCCCCTGCTCCACGAGGTGCAGCGGAACAACGTGCAGATCCGCAAAGAGCTGATCGCCGACTATGTGGATCCGGTGCGGGTGTACCCCTTGATTGGCCCGGCCCAATTGCACCACTGCCGCTGGAAGTGCACCGTGTACTTCTCCGAGGTGACGCGGGTGGGCTGGCCCATCCCTTACACCACCAAGAACGAGGATGCCCAGGAAGTCATCTACATCGACCATGACCACCTGCACATGGTGGGCAACGTCGATGCCGGACCGGGGAGCCCGGGGGCATCGGGCCCGGCCACGGTGCCGGTGAGCACGCCGGCTTCGGCCTCGGCGGCACCGCCTTCGGGCGTTCGGGCGGCAAGCGCTGCGGCGCCGAGTTCTGGCGGCGGCATCTGGCCGTTCCGGTCCAGCTCCGCCGGGCGCATGTAACCGGAGCCGCTGGCGATCGTGCTGTGGCACCCCGACGAACTCGACCCCGGCGGCACGGCCCCAGCACCGATGCTGCCGGGGTTGTTCCGTCCCTGCGCTTGGCCGCGGCGCCAGCACCCCAGGGGGCGCAGCGGGGACCGCGGGACCGAGCCTTTAGGGGCCAGGGAGGCGTCGCCGTGATCGCACGTGCCAGGCAGAAATCGCGCTGGTCGGCGGCCGTGACGCGGGCCATCCTCATGGGTGTCGCCCTTATGGCCTGCGGATACGTTGCCCGGGGGCCTACTTTGGGCCCGGCGCTAAAGGCGGCCGATACGGCGGCACCGGGGCCGGCGGGGCCTTCTTCCGGGCCGGAAGCTGCGGCGGCTGGCGGTCCGGCATTGAGCGACCGGCAGCCCCCCGCACAGCAGACTTCCGCGGGGGCGGCCGCCGCCCCGCAACCGCCCGGCGATGCCCCGGCCGAGCACAAACAACTCATCGCCACCACCAAC
>JBBIQF010000605.1:0-3672 GCA_037442445.1 Planctomycetaceae bacterium | reverse complement strand
TGTGTGCCATCCGCAATGGCCGGAGCGTGGCCAACAGCTTCGGCATGAGCGCCCAGACCGGTTTGCCGCATAACAACCGGGTGGGCGAGTTCGATCCCTTCGCGCTTCCGGTGGTGATGAAGCTTACCGGAAAGTCGCTGGAAGAGGTGCTGGGCATGTTGGCCTCCAGGAGCGGCCTTTTGGGGCTCAGCGGCACCAGCGGCGATGTGCGGGACCTGTACGCCGCTGCCGATGCGGGCAACGACCGGGCCCGCCTGGCCCTGGAGGTGTTTGCGGCCAGCGTGCGCCATTATTTGGGTGCGTATCTGGTGGAACTGGGCGGCGCCGATGTGATCGTGTTCACCGGCGGCATCGGCGAGAACCAGCCGCGTTTCCGGGCGGCAGTGCTCCGCAACCTGGCCGAACTGGGCATCCTCTTGGACCCCCAGGCCAACGAGGCGGCCCGGGGCGAGTGCCGCATCAGCGCCCCGGAAAGCCGGATTCAAGTGTGGGTGGTGCCCACCAACGAGGAACTGGTGGTGGCCCGGCTGGCCCGCCAGCTCCTGGAGGGTTAGGTCGCATGTTCGTGGCCAAGGTCATCGGCTCGATGGTCTGCACGCAGAAGACCGCCTCGATGAAGGGGCACAAGCTGCTGGTGGTCGAGCCGTACCGGCTGGACGAGAATCGGCAGTCGCTGGTGTCGGCGGGCCGGACCTTCGTGGCCGTCGATACCGTCGGTGCTGGCGAGGGGGACTACGTGCTCATTGTGCAGGGGTCCAGCGCCCGGCTCACGCCGGAGACGAAGAACCTGCCGGTGGACACCGTGATCGTCGGAATCGTAGATACTGTGCACGTGGGGACCACCTGCGTGTACGCCAAGCAGTCGGAAGGTTAGCAGGCGGGGCCGAGCCGGCCGGCGAGGCCCCCGCGGGTCTTCGCCATCCGGCAGAGGCCGCCGCTGGCCTGAATTGCAGAAACCCATTCCGGCGGCTTCACCCGCCGGGCACAGGAATTGCTAGCCATGCAACTCGACGAAGCCGTTATCCGCAATGTGGTGCAAGAGGTGCTGAAGCGTTTGGGGGCGGCCGATGGCCAGGCCCCGGCCGTGCCGCCGACGCCCGTGCGCTCGTTCCAAGGCCGGCTGGGCCAGTTCACCTGCCCGGACGAGGCGGTGGCTGCGGCCCGCGAGGCCTACGAACTGTTGTCCCGCCGCACCCTGGAAGACCGCCGCCGGATCATCGACCACATCCGCCGCATCTGCATCGACCAGTGCGTGGAACTGGGCACCATGGAGATGCAGGAGACCAAGATCGGCCGGCTGGAGCACAAGATCGAGAAGCTCAAAGTCGTCGGGCAGTGCATACCGGGCGTGGAGTTCTTGCGGAGCGAGGTGTTCAGCGGCGATCACGGTTTGGCGGTGATCGAGCACGCCCCGTTCGGCGTCATCGGGGCGGTTACGCCGGTGACGCACTCGCTTCCCACTGCGGCATGCAATGCGATCAACATGATTGCGGCGGGCAACACGGTGGTCTTCAACCCGCACCCCAGCGGCAAGCGGGTGGCGTGCGAGGGCATCCGCCGTTTCAACGAGGCGATCTACCGCGATCTGGGCATCGACAACCTGATGTGCATCATCACCGAGCCCACGCTGGAGACCGCCCAGCGGATCTTCAAGCACCGCGACATCGCCTTGCTGTGCGTGACCGGCGGGCCGGGGGTGGCCCGGGCGGCCATGCAGCAGGCCAAGCGGGCAATCGTGGCCGGCCCGGGAAATCCCCCCGTGGTGGTCGACGAAACCGCCGACCTGGACCGCGCTGCCCGCTGCATCATCCGCGGCGGGGCCTACGATAACAACCTGCTGTGCATCGGTGAAAAGCAGGTGTTCGTGGTCGAGCAGGTGTTCGACGCCATGATGGCCGCCATGGAGCGGGCCGGGGCCGTGCGCCTCAATGCCCGCCAGATCGACGCCCTGACCCGGGCGGCCATCACCACCACCGGCGAGGGCGAACACCGCCACGAGGTCCCCGCCAAGGAGTTCATCGGGCAGGATGCGGCAGTGCTGGCTCGGGCCGCCGGCCTGAACCTCCCCCCCGACGTGGAACTGCTCTTCGGCGAAACCGACGAGTCCAACCCCTTCGTCCCCGTCGAGCAGATGATGCCCTTCCTCCCCTTCGTCCGGGCCAGGGACATCGACCACGCCATCGAAATGGCCGTCCGCAGCGAGCACGGCTTCAAGCACACCGCCGTCATCCATTCCAACAACGTCACCCACATGACCAAGATGGGCAAGGCGGTCGAGACGACTATTTTCGTCAAGAACGGGCCGAGCATCGCCGGACTGGGCCTGGGGGGCGAAGGGTACGGGTCGTTTTCCATCGCCGGGCCGACCGGCGAGGGAATCACCACGCCGCTGACCTTCACCCGCGAACGCCGCTGCACCATGGTCGATAACCTGCGGATTTTGGGCAAATAGCCGCCCCACCGGCGGAGGGCGCTTACAGGAAACCTCGAGCGAGCAACGGCGTAGCAAAGGCCAAAGGCAAACGAACGCTCCATGTTATCGGGTCGAGTGGTGGGGATCGCCACGGCGACGGTCAAGCATCCGTCCATGGTGGGCTGGAAGCTGCTTTTGGTGCAGCCTTACGCCCCCGACGGGCGCACTCCCGACGGCGATCCCGTGTTGGCCGTGGACGGACTCGGGGCCGGTATCGGAGAAGAGGTGGTGATTACCAGCGACGGCAATGGGGACGCGCGAGCTGTTGCGGAGCGAGACGACGCCGGTCCGCTGGTCGGTAATCGGAATCGTGGACCGATGAACCGCAGGCCGCGATGAGCGACGCAGAGGCCCAAATCGAACGCATCGTGCGCCAGGTGCTGGCCGAAATGGGCCTTGCGGCTGCGCCCCAAGCGCCAGCCCAGCCCCCGCCGCAAGCCTGCGCACTCGGCGTTCCAAGCACGCCGCTTGGCGCTCCGCAGAACCCGGCAGCGAAGGCCCCAGCCGGGTCCTCCCATAGTTCGGCACCGGGCGACTGGGTCGTTCGCCAGCGCGTGGTGACCCTTTCGGCTTTGCCCGAGCGCTGGGACGCGGTCCGCCGGGTGGTGGTCCCCGAAGGCGCCGTGGTCACGCCGGCGGTTCAGGACGAACTCCAGCGCCGGGGGGTGCTTTTGGCCCATCAGCCAGGCTCGCTTGGTACCCCGGCCAACCCTCGTGTTCCCTCGGCGGAGAGCTGCCAGGTGCGGGTGGTCAGCGTCAGCCGGACCTACGATTCTCGGCCACTGGCCCTGGCGTTAGCCCAAGACGGGTACGCCGCCACCGCAAGCCGCTTGGAGTGCCTGATTGCCGCCACCGATCAACTGGCCACCGAGCTGGCCGCGGGCTTGCCCGCCGCCGTACTCTTGTCGCGGCACACGGCGGCCGCGCTGTGCCTGGCCAACCGGCACCGCGGGGTGCGGGCCATTCTGGGAACCACTGCCGAAGGGGTGTCGGCCGATGCCGAGGCCGTCGGCGCCAACCTGCTGGTCCTCGATCCCCGCCGCCAAAGCCTGTTTGCGATGCGACAGATGGCCCTGGCGCTGTTGCGCGGCGCCCCGCGGCCCTGCCCCGAGGTGTTCCAAAGCCGGCTAGCATGAAAACGCATTGCCCCCCGATGCCCCAACCCCTTGCGTTCATGGCGGCCTGACATGCGTATCGGG
>JBBIQF010000604.1:269-3676 GCA_037442445.1 Planctomycetaceae bacterium | reverse complement strand
AAGTTACGGCCCCCGCGGGGGTGGCGGACGCCGCTGGCGGCGGAAAGATCGGCGCCGGCGCCTGTTTCCTGGATATGGATGGCGATGGCGATCTGGACCTGTTCTCGGCCAACTACGTGAAGTTCTCGTACGATATCAACCCCAGCCGGCGGATCGGCGGCATCTCGCGGGCGCCCAGCCCTTTGGATTTCGAGCCTCAGCCCAGCAATCTCTTCCGCAACAACGGCGACGGCACGTTTACCGACGTCAGCGGTCCCAGCGGCATCGGGGCATACGCCGGCAGCGGCATGGGGCTTACCGCGCTGGACTACGACGGCGACGGCGATACCGATATCTTCGTGTGCAACGATGTGCGCGGGAACTTCCTCTTCCGCAACGAGGGGAACGGCAATTTCACCGAAGCCGCCCTGGAAGCCGGCGTGGCCTACGACGCCTTCGGCAAAGCCAACGGAAGCATGGGGGCCGATGCGGCCGACTACGATAACGACGGCCACTTGGACCTCTTCATGACCGACTACCAGGCCGAAATGCCGTGCCTGTATCACAACCTAGGGGGCGGGCTACTGGAGGACGTGGCCATACACAGCGGCGTGGGGGCCGGCTGCCTCCAGCACGTCAAATGGGGTGCCGGCTTCGCCGACTTCGACAACGACGGCTGGCGCGACCTTTTCGTGGCCAACGGCCATATCGAACCCAAGATCGAGCTGATCGACCCCACCACGGCCTACCGGGCCCCCAACACGGTCTTCCAGAACCAGCGGGATGGGACGTTTCGGAACGTCTCGGATTCAGCCGGCGATGGGCTGAAGGTGCTGGCCAGCAGCCGGGGCCTGGCCCTGGCCGATCTGGACCACGATGGCCGCGTGGATGTCGTCATCCTCAACTCCGAGGACAAGCCCACCGTGCTCCGCAACGAAAGCCCTTCGCGCAACCACTGGCTGGAAATCCGGCTGCGCGGCACGTGGACCAACCGCGACGGCATCGGCGCCCGCGTGCGCGTGGTTGCCCGCGACCTGGTACAGATCGACGAAGTCCACAGCGGCCGGGGATATCAAAGCCATTACGGGTTGACGCTGCACTTCGGGCTGGGGCAGCCCACCTCGGCCGACCGCGTCGAAGTCCATTGGATCGGCGGCAAGACGGAAACCTTCACCAATATTCCGGCCGACCAGGTGGTTACACTCGTCGAAGGCACCGGAGAATAGCGACTGGCAGGCGGCGAAATGCCGCGGCTGCGACATCATTCCGAGGAGGCCCCACCAAACTCAAGATTCAAGAATGAGCCGGGGGCGTCAGCCCCCGGTGCACCGCAGCCGGTGCTTGTTGCGCATCGCGCTCGGCCGCCGGAACGCCCGTTTACGGGCGTTTGCCGCAGCCGGCCCGTAGGCCCGGCGTTTACGCCGGGTCGGATCGGCCCCCGTGGATGTTCGGCCGAGCAGAGGAGCCGCCTGAAGGCGGCTGACAGGGAAACAACGAGCAAACAGGCGTGTCTGCGCTGGCCGTACCCGGCCTGAAGGCCGGGCCTAAGCGCCACCTCGCCGCAAAGGCCCGTAAACGGGCCTCCATTGGCGCTGCCGGCGCCCTCCGCCCGATTCGCGCCCGGCCTGGCCTTGCATCCGAACGCCCGGCACGGTCCTACGATACCGCTGGCCAGAGGCCGGCGGCTCGTCGAGCGCCCCGACAAATCCGGCGGCTTGTCGGCGGGTGGACTGGCAACGCCCGGCCCGGCGGGACCAAAGCAACCAGGACCACCGCGACATCACTGGGGCATCGGCACATAATAGGCCGGCGGGATGATCCGCTCCATGGCAATCAACCCCGGAGGCCAGCATTCCACTGCGCGCCGTGCGCGAACCTTCTCGAGCAGCGTTGCAAAGAGTGGGATTATCAGGACGGGCAAACAAAACGCCACGACAAAGGCCAGGACCATGAGCAACGTGTTATTGCCGGCGCGCTCCGAAAGCACCATCAACCACACACCAACTAGCGCAAGCACACTGAGAGGCAACATCATGGATATGGCTCCCACAGACACCACGGGCAAATTGCGTCCGGTGAGATGCCAGGCGACGTCTGAGATTCGAGCGAACTGCCCCTGGCATTTTGTCCAAATTCGAGGCTCGATCCATATCCTGATGCCACCCCTCGCGCTGTACACAATCGCGGTTGCCCCCACCAGCATGGTGAGCGCCAATGCAACGACCATAGAGTGGGCCGCCACGATGAAGTGCGGAGGCGCGGGAAATGCCTGTTGCCGGCTGAAAGCCGCACACAACACCATCGCGCCAACAGCACATATCCAGGTTTTCCACATCGCCGCTGCAACATAGAACAGCAAGCACGCTCCCGCCCGCCGGCGGAATGGGTCCGACCGAAAGAGCCACCATGCCGAGCACAACTCGCTCCACCCGGCACGGATAAACGCAGTGGCCACGCCAAGCCAGGTATCATTAGTGCCGAAATACACGAGCGCGGCCAGCAGCAATGCCGCCGCCCACCCCACGAGCGGTACCCCAGGGCCTTTTCGCGGCTCCAATCCCCCCGAGGGCGGCGCGGGCTTGGCCTGCAACAAAGCCAATTCGCCAGCCGCTGGCTTGCGGCCGGTGTAGAGGAGAACAAACTCCGGCACGTCGTGGCTGCGAAGATACGCTTCCACCTCGGCGCGGGCCGGGCTGTGGCACAACACAACGCCCCCACGCAGCTCGCCGAACTCGCTCACCTGCGGCTTGCCGATCAGCACCCATTGCTCGGCGAAGCACGCCCGGATATCGACAAGGGAAACACAACCCGGCATAGTGTGCGCCCCATGTCAGGGCGGCAATGACAAGCGTTCCACGGTCGCCCAGCAGCTTCCAGTGTATACGCTTCCCTTTCCGGCTGAAAGCAGGGGCCGCAGGTTGCCCTGAATGAGCCAAGAGGCCGGTGCTCGGGTGGAAGCGCTCCGCCTTGCTAGTTCACTGCCCACGTAATCGCACGTCCCCATGAAATGCCGACGCCGAGATTCCCGCTTTTGCGCCGGCCTTCCGGCCAACCGGTTGGACGATCTCAAACGGGCGCATTGGGTAGGGGCCGTGGGATGATCTTGCTAGGCACAAGGGATGCGGCGGTACGCGCCGGGGGCATCCCCCGGTAGCCGCCGGCCAGAGGCCGGCGGCTCGTCGCCCGCCCCGACAAATCCGGGGGGGTGTCGGCGGGGGGGGCGAGCTCTAGGAGCGCCTCGCGGGACAGCTTGAAGAAGCGGCAGGCGTCTTCGTTGACTTCGACAAAGCGGCCGAGATCGATGTCGAAGACGACGATGGGGTGGCCGGCGTACTCGAAGATGGAGTGGAAGCGCTGCTCGGCTTCGCGGGCGAGTGCGAGGGCTTCTTCGGCGGGGGTGTGTTCGAGGATGACGGCGACGCGCGCGG
>JBBIQF010000604.1:0-227 GCA_037442445.1 Planctomycetaceae bacterium | reverse complement strand
CTGGAGGATGCGCCCATCGCGCGTGCGGTGCCGCCAGAGGATGGGGCCGGGCGCGGTGGCCCCGGAGCGAACGAATTCGAGGAAGGCGGGGATATCCTCCGGGGGGCGAATTTCTGTGAGGGTGAGGTTACAGAGCTCTTCACGGGAGTACCCGTAGAGGTCGCAGGCGGCGCGGTTGGCTTCGAGGATGCGGAGGGAGCCGCGTTCGAACAGGAGCATCGGCAGGG
>JBBIQF010000603.1:0-3684 GCA_037442445.1 Planctomycetaceae bacterium | reverse complement strand
CAGCCGGCCGGCAATAGCGTGTACCGTTCCGAGAGGACAGACCCAGCCGCAAAACACTCGGCCCAGGATCACCGTGGCGCCCACGGTGACCAGCGCCCAGAGAGCGGCCCAGGGGACGCTGTGCGCTGCCAGCCATGTGAGGGCCAGAATGAGGGGATCTGCCAGAAAAAACGCCGACAGCCACCCTGCCGGTGCCTGGCCGGGTACCGGCCGCGTCCAGACGACCAACAGCAAGAACAGCACCAGGAAGGCGAGCTGGCATACCCGGCGGAGCGCGGCCCCCCGGCCGCTGCCTCGGGCGCTCATGAGACCGCCGCCTCCCGCAGCTTCAGCGAGCGGTACTTGGCGGTCCCCAGCCCGGCCTTCTCGGCCGCCGCCACCGAAGGAATCTCTTCCGGCGTCCGCCCGAGGACCTCGGCACCCCAGGCGTCCAGGGCCACGATGTCGGTGCCGGCAGCCACCGCCAGGGGCATTTCCACGTCTTCCAGGCGCCCTCCTTTAGGCCCGTGGGCCTTGAGAATCCGCACCGCGTCCAACACGCACAGCCGCGGCTTGAGGAAACGTGTCAAGTCCACCAGCGACTCGGCCATGGCCTGGTGGAACGTGTTGCGCTTGTCGATCACCCCCATGTAATTCTTCATGCACAGCGTGGCCCGCGCCAGCACGTGGTGCTTGGCCACCGGCACGTTGATCACCAGGTCGCACTCCAGAATCTCGGGATAGACGGGGATGGTCTTGACGCGCTCGCCGCCGATGCGGGTTTCGCGGAAGCGGCTGGGATCGAGCATCACCACCTCGGCGCCCAGGGCCCGCACGGCATCGGCGATGCCGCTGCTCTTGTAGGTCGCCGGCGCCTTGTCGCACGGATGGTCGCCCACCTTGACCCGCTTGGCACCGGCCTCGAAGCACATGCGGACCAGCGTGGCCACCACGTCGGGATTGGTATTGGCGGCCTGCTCGGGGGTGCGGTCCCAGGCGATATTGGGTTTGACCCACACCACCGCGCCTTGCCCCAGGAAACGCTTCAACCCGCCCACTCCGGCGATCGCCTGCTCGGTTAGTTTGACCGCCGCTTGCTGAAGCTCTTGGGGCGAGGCGGGTTTGGGCCCGGACCATTTGGCGATGGTCATGTCGGCCTGGGCCTCGGCCGCCCGGGCGCACGGCACCCACACAGGCGACAGGCTGACGGCGGCCAGGCCCGCTGCCGAACGGGCAATAAACTCGCGTCGAGACTGCTTGTGCATCGGTCGCTCTCCCTTGGCCGGCCAGTGCCCCGCGGCAATGGCCGCGAACCCTCCCATACGTCGCTTGGGCAAATCGGTCGTATCGCCGTATGATAGCCGGCCGGTTCCCCCTCTGCAAGTTTCCCTTTAGGCGCGATCGCCCCGAGCACCCAAGCACCGCCAGGCCGGCCCCGGGATAGAAGGGCAGGCGGGTTTGGCCGGCTGAGTTGCCGATGGGACCGCCCGTTCGCCCCCCGGCCCGCCGGCACGATGTGAAGGCCCCCTACCTTTTTGCCCGGCCATGTGCTATACCAACGTTGCCGCGGCTGTAGCAGGACACCTCACTGATGGAGTCGCGGGGCTGGCGGCGCATGAGTGCCGCCATGCGAAGCGGACCTGAATCCAAGTCAAGGTTACAGACCCAAGCAATCGTACCTTCTTTGGAGAAAGCATCATGCGCCGAGTTTTGGTGGGAGTTGTTGCGCTTGTGTGTTTGAATTGGCTAGGCGCCTGGTCGCTGGCCCGCGGTGCCGAGCCCACCAATTGGGTCCGCAACCCGTCGTTCGAGCAGGCGGCCAAGGGTCAACCGCTAGGCTGGCGCAGAGAGAAGTGGGGCGGCCAGGGCGAGTTCCAGTACGCTGAAGTCGGCCGGACCGGCAAACGCTCTGTGATGATCGCCTCCAGCACCGGTGCCGACATCGGCTGGGCCTGCACCGTGCCCATCGAGCCGTATGCCCGGTATCGCCTCTCGGGCTGGATCAAGACCGAGAACGTGCAGCTCAAAGGCGGCCGCGGGGCGCTACTGAACCTCCATAACCTCCAACCTGTGGCCACCCGGGCGCTGGTGGGCACCAACGACTGGACGCGTGTGGAGGTCGAGTTCGAGGCCGACGACCTGGATGCGGTCCAGGTGAACTGCCTGTTCGGCGGATGGGGGCTGGCCACGGGCAAGGCATGGTACGACGACATCGCCATTGAGCAGATTTCCAAGCCCGCCCCGCCCCAGCCGCGGATCGCCATCGATGCCTCGAAGACCGGCCAGCCGATCTCGCCCCTGATCTACGGCCAGTTCATCGAGCACTTGGGGCGGTGCATTTACGGTGGCATCTGGGCCGAAATGCTCGAAGACCGCAAGTTCTTCTACCCGGTGGGATCGAAGGAGTCGCCGTGGAAGGTGGTCGGGCCGGCCCAGGCGGTGGCCATGGTCCGCGAGGGTGCCTTTGTGGGCGAGCATTCCCCCCAGATCGAGCTGGCACCCGACCAACCCCGGGGCATTGCCCAAAGTGGCTTGGGGCTGCTGCCGGGCAAGAAGTACGTCGGCCGGATTTGGCTTTCGGCCCGCAAGCAGGCCCGGGTAAACGTGTCGCTGGTCTGGGGCGAGGGGGCCTCGGCACGCCAGTCCATTGCGATCGAGCGGGTGGGCGAGGCGTTTACCGAGTTTCCGCTGGAGTTCACGGCCGGCGCGCGCACCGACGACGCCCGGTTGGAGGTGATCGCCACGGGCCAGGGGCAACTCCGCATCGGCACGCTGTCGCTGATGCCGGCCGACAACATCCAAGGCATGAGGGCCGACACCCTGGCCGTGCTCCAGCAGCTCGATAGCCCCATTTACCGCTGGCCGGGGGGGAATTTCGTCAGCGGGTACGATTGGCGCCTGGCCATTGGGCCCCGCGACCGCCGCCCGCCCCGCAAGAATCCCGCCTGGCAGGGCATCGAGCACAACGACTTCGGCTTGGACGAATTCATCGCCTTCTGCCGGTATCTGAAGACCGAGCCGTACATCACCGTCAACAGCGGCCTGGGCGATGTGCAGATGGCCGTCGAAGAAGTCCAATATGCCAACGGCGGGCCCGATACCCCGATGGGCCGGCTGCGGGCCAAGAACGGCCACCCCGAGCCCTACCGCGTCAAGTATTGGAGCATCGGAAACGAGATGTACGGCTCGTGGCAGCTCGGCCACATGCCGCTGGAGAAGTATGTCCAGAAGCACAACGCTTTTGCCGAGGCGATGCGCAAGGTGGACCCTTCCATCTGCCTGGTGGCGGTGGGCGACGTAGGCCCGTGGAGCGAAGGCATGCTCCGCCACTGCGCCGATCACATGGACCTGATCAGCGAGCACTTCTATCGGGGCGAGCGCCCGGGGCTGTTGTCGCACGTGCGGCAGATGCCCCAGGCCGTGCGCCAAAAGGCCGAGGCCCATCGCCGCTACCGGCGGGAAATCCCCCAGCTCAAAGGCAAGGACATCCGCATCGCCCTGGACGAGTGGAACTACTGGTACGGCGGCCACGAGTTCGGCGAGTTGGGCACCCGGTACTTCCTCAAAGATGCCTTGGGCATCGCGGCGGGGCTGCACGAGCTGGCCCGCCACAGCGAGATGTTCGCCATGGCCAACTACGCGCAGACGGTCAACGTCATCGGCTGCATCAAGACCACGAAAACCGACGCCTTCTTCGATCCCACC
>JBBIQF010000602.1:0-3709 GCA_037442445.1 Planctomycetaceae bacterium | reverse complement strand
AGGTTGGTGGCCCAAACCCGCACCGGGCCGGCGTCGTTGACCAGCCGGCCGTTTTCCACCCGCAGGAACGCGTGGCTACCGGCCGGCTTCGGAAGCCAATCGGATACGTTCGTGGCGTTGGCAGGCGTATCGTATCCGATGACGAAGGGGAACAGATCCTCGGCGGCCTGGGCCGGCGCAACCGCCAGGCCAAGCACCGCCACGATCCACGCATGTCGTCCAGCCATGTGCGTCGCTCCTGTGGTGGGTGTATCTATGGGGTTACGCGATCGTTTGCCCTCGGCCCGGCCACGACGGAGCGTGGCCCTCCGAAGGCGTGCCTGGAGGAACGGGCTCCGCCGCGCCCGTCCGGTCGTCTCTGGAGGGACGCGCTTTGTCGCGCCCGTCATTCTCTGCCGCATCCGGCGTGTTGGCAACCGCGTCGCCAGAGAACCCGCAACGCCTCGGCCACGACGGAGCGTGGCCCTCCAACAGAGCGTGGCCCGCCAGCGGCGTGTGGCCTGCCAACGGACCGTGCTGCTACAGGCCCAGCCGGTTGCGGGCCTGGTCGGCCCAGGGGCTGTCGGGGGCAAGGTCGAGGAACGCTCGCCACGCGGCCTCGGCCTCGCGGGGCCTGTCCAAGCGATCCAGCAGCCGGGCCAGATGGTAATGCACGTCGGCATACTCGGGGTGGTAGGCCAGGGCACCTTGGAAGGCGGCCAGGGCCAATTCGGCCTGGCCGGTCTCGGCCAGCACGCACCCCAGGTTGGCGCGGGCCTCGACATAATCCTCGTCCAGCTCGATGGCCATGAAATAGCGTTCGCGGGCGCCGGCCAAGTCGCCCATGCGGTAAAGGACCTCGGCAAGTTGGAAGCAGAGTTCCGGGGTGGGGCCGCCGGCGGCCATGGCCGCCCGGTACATCTCCGCCGCTTCGGCCAGGTTCCCTTGCTCTTCCAGCAAGGCGGCTGCGGCGGCCAGGTCGTGGGCCGAGGGCGGCCCTGCCTTTCCTTCCGCGACGGCCGTGGGGATGCCGCCCGGAACGGGCTCCGGGCGAAGCCCAGGCCGGACGTGGCCGGCCGGGGCCCCCGCAGGTGCGGCCTGGGGCGAATCGGCCAGGGGGAACGGCTCGTCCTGGGCTTCCGCCTCGGCCGCTTCGAAATCGAATCGCAACTGGCCGCCCGGCTCGATCAAGCCGTCTCCCTGGCGGAGGAGGATTTCGCGGCCGCGGACGATGACCGACAACTGGGCCAGCGGCCGGGCCACGTCGGGCAGCCACCGGGCCATGGCCTCCAGCTTTCGCTCGATGGCCGCCGGCGACATGCCCGCCGCCAGCAGTTCCGCCAGGCGCCGGGCGGTGGCCACCTCCTGAAAATCGAAATACGGCAACCGCCGCACCTCGCGCACCGGCACGATCAGCCCCCGGCGGTGCCAGCGGCGGATGACGGCCACCGGCACCCGGAGCAGTTCGGCCAGCATGGCCGGCGTGTACAAACGGTGAATCTCGCTCGACGCCTCCACCAACCCCAGCCGGGCCCACAGTTGGCTTTCGCGGATGACCTCGATCGTGCCGGCCTCGACGGCCTGCCGGGTGGCCGCGTCGCACCAGCTTTCCGGGTCGGTCTCGGCCGAGAGCGGGTAATCGTGCTCGCCCAGCACCACGATCTGCGTGGAAGGGTCGGGGCGATCCGCCACGCTGGCCCCTGCGCGGCGAAGCACTTGGGCCGCCTCGCGCTTCGACATGCTGGCCAGCCGGCCGACCAGCGCGACCCGCTTGCCGGCCAGCACCGCGCCGGGCGATCCGTTGGCAGAAGGCTCCATGGCACACCTCCTTTGTGTCGGCGGGCGGCGGAGTTGCAAACGTCCGCCGGGGGGCCAGGCCCCGGCCCTGCCCCGCGATTAGGCACCCTCTTTTTCCCAGACCACGCGGCCGTCCCACAGGGTCCGCATGATCTCCATGCGCGGTGCCTTGTTGCCGGCCTCGGGCGGCACAAGGCGAAACTGGATGAGGTCGGCCGGCTTGCCCGGCGCGATGCCCCCCGGCTCGATCCCCAGCAAAGCGGCGGGGCGATCGATGGCCATGCCCAGCGCCGTCGCCAGGTCCACCCCGGCAAACGCCATCACGTTGCCCACGCCATGATTCAGGGGGAGCGATGCGCCGGCCATCAGCTCCCGCTGGCCGGCCACCACCAGGCTGCCGTCGGCAAGAATTTCCACATCGCAGAAGCGGCTGGAGTAGCGGCCCGGCGGCTGGCCCGCCTGGCCCGAAAGGTCGCTCACCAAAATGCACCGCTCGGGTGTCTTGCACCGCACAAACACCCGCATCACGTCCGGGGGCAGGTGGTGGCCGTCGGCAATCAGGCTGGCGGCCAACCGATCCTCGGCCAGTTGGACCCACAGGTAATTGCGGAAGCGGTGCAGGTAAGGGTGCGAGCCGTTGCCCAGGTGGGTGCTCAGCCGGGCACCGGCGTCCACGGCAGCGCGGACCTGCTCGGCCGTGGCCGACATGTGCCCAATCGCTACCGTTATGCCGCTTTGGGTCGCCCGGCGGATGAACTCCGGCGAACCTTCGTACTCGGGGGAAAGGGTGACGATGCGGATGCGTCCGCCGGCCGCATCCTGGAGGCGCTGGAACTCGGTCCAATCGGGCGGCCGGCAATGGGCGCGGGGATGGGCACCGCGGGCGCCGTCCTCGGGAGTGATGTAGGGCCCTTCCAGATGCAGGCCGGGGATGCGGCGGGCCAATTCGGCGTCCGAATCGCACAAGGCCGCCAGGGTGGCGCACGCATGGCGCAACACCTCGAACGACTCGGTGGTCAGGGTGGGGCAGAGCCGCGAAAGGCCGAAGCGGGCGAAGCTGCGGACCACCTCGGCCGCGCGCGGCAGGGTCAAGTCGGCCGAGGCGAACTCCTGCCCGCCGTAGCCGTTGACCTGGATATCGATCAGCCCGGGAGCGATCCAGGGCCAGCCGGCGGCCTCGGCCGGCGCTGCGGGTTCCACGCGCGTGATGCGGCCCGCATGGATCTCCACGCGTACCGGCTGGCCCGTGTCGGCACGCCTTCCGCACAGTTCCATGCCTCTCCTCGCCGTCATGCTTGTGGTTGATCGGCCCCGTCCCGGTACCGGCCCGAGCGGGTGATGCGGGCCAACAGGTCATCGACCACCCAGTGGCCCAGGCACGCATGGATGCTTTCCACCATGCCCATATCGTCTAGCGGCACATGGATGCCGTGCTGGGCGATGCGCCGCAGCTTGCCGCCATCGTACCCCGTGATGCCGAACGTCACCAGGCCGTGGGCATTGGCCCACTCGACCGCCGCCAGCACGTTGGGGCTATTGCCCGACCCGCTGATGGCCACCAGCACGTCGCCCGGCTGGGCGTAATGCATGAGTTGCTGCACGAACACCTGGTCGTAGGCGTAGTCGTTGGCCAGGGCGGTGATCCAGCCCACGTTGTCGGTCAGGCTGAGGATTTTGAGGCGCCGGCCGCCGGTGGCCATGTCTTCCGGCCGGACGCAGTTCTTGCCCAGGTCTTCGGCCAGATGGGAACACGTGCAGGCCGAGCCCCCATTGCCCACCAGGAAGACGAACCGCCCTTGCAGCCAGGCGTGGTAGAGCAGCCCCGCAAAATGCTCGACCTGGCGGGGATCGATCTTCCCCAGTTCGGCTTTCAGGCGTTCGATATACTCGGCTGCCCCCAATTCGACACCCAGCATATAACGACTCCTTGCAA
>JBBIQF010000601.1:0-3725 GCA_037442445.1 Planctomycetaceae bacterium | reverse complement strand
CCGCGCTGCCGGCACCCGGCTGGTCGATCTCGACGGCGACGGGCAGTTGGACTTCGTATTCTCGGATTCCAGGCATTGTTCGGTCCATCGGTTCGTGTCGATGGAAAAGGGCTGGGCCCAGTTGGTCATGGCCAATAAGCAGGGGGAACCCGGCGCGCTGTTCCCATTTGTGCGATCCGACGGGACCAACAACGGGGCATGGTTCAAGCATGGTCACGTCTGGCTTCAGAATGAGCAGACCGGCGGTGTCGAGTTGCCCAGCCAGGCCCCCGCGCCTGCGGTTGCCCTACTTGTCGCGCCCGGGCCAGCCGCCGACGGTAGAGGGGGGCACGAGGGTAAGCCAGCGCCTCGGCCCGCCGGGCCGAGAGGCCCTGGCGGGGCAAACGCCCGTAAATGGGGTTCGGAAAACCGCCGGGCCGGGCCGCTTACGCCCGGGGGTGGAACTTGCGGTGCACGGCCTTCAGGCGCGTGGGATCGACGTGCGTATAGATCTGGGTCGTGGCAATGCTGGCATGGCCGAGCATCTCCTGCACCTGGCGCAGATCGGCGCCGCCGGCCAGCAAGTGCGTGGCAAAACTATGGCGCAGGGTGTGGGGGCTGATATCGGGCGGGGCGCCCACGCGCGCCGCGTAGCGTTTGACCAGTTCCCAGATCCGCTCGCGGCGCAGCCGCCGTCCACGGTACGAAAGCAATAGCCAGGGGGGCTGGCCGCCGCTCTGTTTTGCCAGGCCCGGCCGCTCCTCTTCCAGATACTGGTGGACGGCCGAAATCGCCCGCGCCCCCAAAGGCACCAGCCGCTCTTTGTTTCCCTTGCCCCGGCAGCGGCAATAGGCCTGGTCGAGGTGCACGTCGGCCAGGGCCAGGTGCGAGAGTTCCGAGGCGCGGCATCCCGTGGCATACAAGAGTTCGAGCATCGCCCGATCCCGCCGCCACAGGGGGTCGTACGGCGCGGGGCTTTCCAACAGCGCATCGACCTGTTGGGGGCTGAGCACCTTGGGCACCCGCTCCCACAGCCGCTGGCTGCCCAACAGCTCGGCCAGGTTGTCGCGCAGCACCCCTTCCAGTTGCAGATAGCGGAAGAAGACCTTCAGCGACACCAGGTGGCGGGCCCGCGATGCCGGGCTCAAGCCGGCCCGATGCAGCCAGGCAGCGTAATCGGCCAGATCGCGGATCGACAGGTCGGCCACGTCGCGCCCGGCCAGCCATTCGAAGAACCGGGTCAGGTCTCGCCGGTAGGCGGCCACCGTGTTCTCGGCCAGATGGCACTCGCCGGCAGCGTATTGGACGAAGGCATCCAGCCAGACCCGTCCGAGCTGCACAGCAGCCGGCGGCCGGGGACGCAGCGGGCGTGGCCGGGGTACTGCCATCGGTAGCCTCCCGGCTCGTTCTCGGCAGCCGGCCCGGTCCGATTTGAGAAAAACCCCCGGATGGCCGAAGGCGCCGGCTGCGCGGGGGGCTTCAGCCGCCGTACACGGCCCGTTCGGTAATCACCCGGTGCATGCGCACGTCGCGGGGGCCCATGGGCACTTCGGGCACCACTTGGCTTTCGAAGCACACGCCCACCCGCAGCATATCGGCCCGCGCCCGCCCCAGCAGCCGATCGTAATACCCTCTGCCGTGGCCCAGCCGGCCCCCTTGGCGGTCGAAGGCCACGCCCGGCACCATGGCCAGGTCCACCTCGGCCATGTCGCGCCGCTTGCCGGGCTGGGAGCGCAACTCGGCCCGAGGTTCCAAGAGGCCGAATACCCCCGGCCCCAACTCGGACAGGTCTTCCAAATGGAACAGTTCCAGCTCGTCGCCCTGGCACCAGGGGACCAGCACCCGCTTGCCCTCGGCCATGGCCTGCGCCAAAAACTCCCGCGTGCGGACCTCGTCCCGCACATGCACGTACAACAGCACGGTGCCGGCTTGGGCATATTCGGCCAGCGAAGCAAAACGCTGGCAGATCGTGCGGCTTATGGCATCTTTGTCGGGCTGCTGCTGGCGGGCCGCTTCGGCCAGGCGGCGTATCTCGGCTTTGCGCCTTCGGCGCTCGGCCGCCTCCACATCCATCGGGCTCATGGCGTCTTCAGGCTGCATGGGGGTGCGTGGGGCATTGGTTTCGGGAAAAAGCGGCCGGCCCCTGCCCCGCCCGCACCCCAAGGGCGCCGCGGCCGCCACGGGCTACACCGTCTCCGGCACCCGATAGTGCTTGCGGTAGCTGGGGCGCAACAGGCGGTTGGCCGCCTCGTTGTCCACAAACATCTCGCGCTTTGCATCGAACACCAGGCGCTGGTTGCCGGTACGGTACGCGATATTGGCGAAATGCTCCAGGCACGCACTCTGGTGCCCTTGCTCGATCTGGCCATTGGGCTGTTTGCGCGTGCGGATACACTCGATGAAGTTCGGCAGGTGCCATTTGTCGGGGTGGTAGCCCTTGTGCTCTTGAACGAGTTTTCCGTCGCCCTCGAACACTTGCCAGCCCGCCCCGTGCCGCCCCAGGTACATCATGCGGCGCGTGCCGTAGATCTCGATACGGTCGGCGTTCTGCGGCCAATAGGGCCACTTCGACCCGTACCGCACCTCGCCCGGCGACTTGATATTGTACGGCGTGAATCCAGTGTTCCAGAAGCTCATCACCCAGCGGTCGAACTGATAGGCCACGATCTGCACGTCGGGCATCTGGCCGCCGTCGTCGAACTGGAACCGCCCCCCCAGGCACTGGATCACGGTAGGCGGCGGCGGGTCGCCGAGCACCATGCGGGCCAGGTCCAAGGTATGGATGGCATCCGAAGCATTGCCGCCCGAGTAGTCCCAGTACCCGTACCAGTTGCGGTGGACCTGGCGGTTGTAGGGCCGTTCGGGGGCCGGCCCCAGCCAGCGATCCCAGTCCAGCCCGGGCGGCGGGGCGCTGTCGGGCTCGGCTCGGCACGGGTAGCCACCCACCACGCCGCCCAGCATGCCATAGACGTTCACGAAGAGCACCTTGCCCAGCCCGCCACTGGCGATGAACTCGCGCGCGGAAAAGGCGTAGGGAGCACTGCGATTCTGGAGCCCGGCCTGCACCACACGCCCGTACTTGGTGGCCGCTTCGACCATCTTTCGCCCCTCCCAGATCGACAGCGAGATGTTCTTCTCGACGTACACGTCCTTGCCGGCCTGGCAGGCCCACACGGTGGCCAGCGCGTGCCACTGCTCGGGAGTGGCGATGACCACGCCGTGCACCTCCTTGTCGTCCAGGACCTCGCGGAGTTCGGGAGTCGTCTTGGGGCGAGATTTCTGGAGCTTTTCCACCTCTTTGGCGGCGGCCTCGCCCCGCCGCTGCTCGACTTCGCAAATGTATTTGACCGACACGTTTTCCAGCTCAAGCATTTTGCGGATGAGGTCCATGCCCCGCCCGCCAGCCCCCATGAGGGCCAGCACCACCTGGTTGTTGGGCGATTGGGCCGAGCGAGCCACCGCCGGCAAAGCCAGTCCGGCAGCCGCGGCCGCCGCCCCCCGAGCCGAATCCGCCACAAATGCCCGCCGTGTCATGCCACCCATACGCGCTCCCTCCACAAGAAAGGCTCTCGAAAGCGTTTTAGTTGCCTCAACCGGCTCCATAATGGAGCCCGCCACGGCACCTGTCCATACACCCCCGCCCCACCACGAGCCCCTACCCCGTGCTTTCCGCTACTCGGTCATTGGTGCTTGGTCATTGGTGCTTGGTCATTGGTGCTTCTTCGTCATTCGACATTTGTCTTTTC
>JBBIQF010000600.1:0-3726 GCA_037442445.1 Planctomycetaceae bacterium | reverse complement strand
AGCAGATAAATCTGCTTGCTGGGCGGGCTGTTGACCCGCTGGCAGGCGGCTTGGGCCAGTTCCAACGCGGCCGGCACCGGCGCCGCCCGATCGACCACCTCGAGCGACTCGAGAGCTTCCAGGGCGTCCTGGGCCGTGCTATAGGCCCCCCGGTTGAACTCGCGGGCCGATCCGGCCGCCGGCAACACGGAAATGCGGCTTCCGGCGGGCAGCCGGTCGATCAGCTCGCGGGCCCGGGACTCCGCCCGGTCCAGCACCGTCCCCTGGAGTTGTTCGAACCCCATGCTCAAGCTGTTATCGACGACCAGCACGGCGTGGACGGGCTGGCGGGGGTCGGCCACGCCGGAGCCGGGCAACAGCGGCCGGGCCATCGCCAACCCCAACAGAACCAGCACCGCCGACCGCAACAGCATCAGCACGATGTCTTGCAACCGCAGCCACCGCCGGCTGCGCCGCACCGCGTGCCGCAAGAAATCCATCGCCGCCCACGGCACCACGCGGTACCGCTGCCGGTTGAGCAGATGGATCAGCACCGGCCCGGCCGCCAGTGCCAAACCCGCGATCGCAAACCAGGGCGAAACAAACATCGCCGTGCCCGCCGCACGTCGTTTGGAACGCTAACCGCAACCACCGGCGGCTGGGGCCATCACCGCCAAACCGCACCTCCGGCGGCCCGCGCCACCGGGTTCTATTTGCTCCCGTACCTGGCCCGCAGGCTGTCGATCCGCCCTTCCTGGAGGATCGGCAGGTAGCGGTTGGGGATGGCCAGCACAAAACAGCACACCGCCGTCTGGTACAACTCCCCAGGCCGGCCGCTGACGTGCCCCTGGGCGTGCCACATCCCGTCGCGCTCCGAACCCGGCTCGACCACCTGGCTGGCCACCACGCAGTCGCGGAGCTTGGGGTACCCGGTACGCCAAGGCTGGCCCCCCACCTGGTAAAGTGCCTGGGCCACGTACCACAGCGTATAGGCATCGAAAGGTGCCCGCCGGGCACGTTCGAGCTGTTCCGGCTGGAGTTTTTCGATCTCCTCCAGAATGATCTTGATGTTCTTTTCGATCCGCCAGTCGTCGTACTGGGCGAACTCTTGAAGGCAGACGACGCCTGCGGCCGCCATGGCCGTCGTCGCATTGCCGCCCCCCTTGGAATACGTGAACCGGCCCGGGTGCTTCTTCTGTTCTTCCTCGGGCGCGTGGCGGTCGCAGCCTTGGGGGGTGTAATGCTCGCGGACACTCTTGATGGCCAGCTCCACGGTCTCGGGCGGCACCTCGAAGCCCGTATCCACGGCGCTGCGCAGGGCCAGGGCCTGCATCACCGCCAGACTCAGATCGTGCCCGTACTGCTGGCGCCGGGCCACGTAGTCCCAGCCGCCGTCATCGCATTGCGTCTGGCAGATGATCTTCAGAGCCCGGTCCAGCACTGGCCCCAGCCGCGGGTCGCCGCTCATGCCGTAAAGCTGCCCCAGGGCGAAGGTGGCCAGCCCGTGGTTGTACATGCCGCGGCGGGGCTCGGCGATGTTCAGCAATCCGGAGACGGTTTCGGCCGGCCGGCCCCCCCGCCGTGGCGCCTCGCCCCGGCCGGCGTGCCGAAGGATGTATTCCATGGCCCGCTGGACGTTCTCGCCATACGGCCCGCGACCAGGGAGGTGCCCGGCCGACAAGAACGCCAGCATCCCGGTCCCCACCAACCCCAGATCGTTCGACTGCCAATTGCCCTCGGGGCCCTGGTTGCGTGCGAGCCAATCCAGGCCCCGCGACAAGGCCCGCTCGCTTTGGGGCGTGATTTCCCAGGTCCCTTGGGCGCGCGCGGCATTGGCCACGCCCAAGATCAAAGCCACAACCAGCGCGGTGCGCAGTGCCCGGCCAGGCATGGCTGCGGAGCAAACGCGGCTGGCACCGGCAGAAAACGCTTTCATCCCGAAATCCAAAGGCGGGAACTTCAGGGGGGCACTAAGGCAGGCAGGGTGCCGCATGGGTTGCGATGCGCTGCGGCGGCCTCCGCCCACCGGCCGGCGCCGGCAGTCGCCCTCGCAGTACCCACCACTTCTCTTTTCCGGTTCTTTTCCGGTTCTGTGTTCCGGTCACCACCCCCCGGTAGGACCTCAGCGCAACGCCTTCTATTGTGAGCCGGTTCCCTAGACCCGTCAACACCCGGCGGGGCCGGCAGCGCTGGCGCCTGCGGGCCGTGGTTCGCGGATTGCCAGGGGGGTGATGCCGTTCGAGCGGGTCCGATGCAGGCCGATCAGCTTGCGGCCGATGGGGCGTCGCCGGCCAGCGCCTGCTGGCGCCCGCGGGCCACATCGACCCGCGCTGCTATTGCCCCTCCCAATACGAAGAACACCACCAGGCTGAACACCGCCGCCCGGGCACTGCCGCTCAATAGCAGCACCCAGCCGAACAGGTTCGGCCCCAGGAAGCTCGTGGCCTTGCCCGAGAAGTTGAAGAATCCGAAGAACTCGCCTGTGCGGGCCTCGGGGGTCATCATGCCCATGATGGCCCGGCTGACCGACTGGGTGCCGCCCATCACCATGGCCACGATGCCGCCCATCACCCAGAATTGCAACTTGCTGCGGATCACCAGGGCCGCCAGCAACAAAGCCACCCACACCGCCAGGCAGCCCAACAGGGTCGATTTCTGGCCCAAGCGGTCCGACAACCAGCCGACCACCATGGCGCCGGGCAACGCCAGGAATTGCACCAAGAGCACCAAACCGATGAGTTCCATCTTGTCCAGATGGAGTTCGTGCTCGCCGAACACCGAGGCCTGGCTGATGACGGTCTGCACGCCCTCGTTGTAAAAGAGGAAGCCCACCAGGAAGAGGGCCAGGTAGCGGTAGCGGCGGATGTTGCGTAACGTGGCGGCCACCTCGCGGGCGGCATTGGCCGCCGCGGTGCGGAGCCGCTCCCGCCGGGCAGGCGGCGGGCCTCGGTCGCGAAGCACCAGCAACGTGGGCACCGAGAACACGCCCCACCATAACCCCATGATGGCGATCCCCGCGCGGAGCTGGCTCTGTGCCGTGTCCAACCCCAACCGGGGGCCGAACGACACAACGCCCAGCGCGAGCACCAGCGGAATGGCCCCGCCAATGTACCCGAGCGCAAAGCCCAAGGCCGACACTCGGTTGACGGTCCGCTCGTCGGTGATCTCGGGCAGAAAGGCGTTGTAAAACCCGAGCGAAAGCTCGAAGCAGAGGCTCGTCAGCACCAATAGCCCCACCACCGCCCAAGGCCAATTGGGGGGTACGGCTGCCATCGTCAAGGCCACGCATGCCCCACCCAGGGCGGTCAAGGCCAGCCACCGGCGCTTGCTGCGGTTGACATCGGCCATGGCCCCCAGCACTGGCGAAAGCACCGCTGCCATCACCATCGAAACCGAAATGCACCACGCATACACCGTCTTGCCCCACACATCACCGTCGAATTTCGGGGCCAGCACCACCTGACTGATGTAAAGCATCACTACCGTAATCAAGATGGTGGAGTATGCACTATTGGCCCAATCATATAGCGCCCAAGCCCAGACCGTAACTCGCGGGGCTGGACCGGCGCCGGGCTGACCCGACGGGGGGTTGCTCGACATCGACAACACTCCTGACTTGGAACCGCGGCCCCAAATAACCGATCATGTTACCCCCCAGACCGGACCGGGCAATCGCCAATTTCGCTCCCCGGGGTGCACGGGGCCACTGTGATCGTCATCCCGCACGAGCGGCTGCTGGACTTCGAT
>JBBIQF010000599.1:0-3739 GCA_037442445.1 Planctomycetaceae bacterium | reverse complement strand
GTGCGGTTCGAGGGGGCCGGCTCGCTCACCACTTTTCGGCCCGTACTCCACCGCACGACGGCCCTCAGCAAGGGGTGCGGCATTACGGCTTGCTCGACGGCCTGCTGGAAAAGTTCGCGCCGGGCGATTCCCCGGAAACGGGCCTGGATGGCAAACGTCATGGGGTAAGCCGGCCGATCGTCCAAGAGCATGTACCGCTCGAATAGGGTCAGCGGCAAAGGAAACAGATCGGCGGTACCCACGGGCGTTCCCGAAAAGTGCGGTATCCAAGCGGGCCGCCAAGCGGCAGCGCCAGGCCGAGGCGTCGGCCACCCTTTTGGCCGATCGGCTCAGACCAGCCGGCCTTTCTTCCCGCGGCCAGTTTGGCGGGCTCGACAGCGCGCGGCCTGCCATGCGGGTTCCGGCGGCGGTTAGGCGCCCAACCGGTCCAGGCCGTAAATCATATACGCCTGGAGGATACCCGATTCGTCGGAATTGAAGAAGGCCATTGTGCCGTCGGGCGAAAGGAAGGGGTGGATGTGGGCGTTCTTGTTGCACGAGGACCGGGGGCAGAGCAGGCGGCGGAGATTGCGCAGGGGGTCTTTGCCCGGCTGGCCCAGTTGGCCCAGGTAGATGGTGGCCCGGCGGTCCAAGGGGCCGGCGTCGGAGACCAGCCACTTGCCGGCCAGGTGGGTGGCGACGGGCTCCAAATGGGGGTTGGGGAACGCGCGGGGCAGGTCGTTGCGCACGCCGCCGGGGGTCTTGATTCCCACATGGCCGGCGTGCGGCGCAGCGCGCCCCTCGATGAGCTGCGCCTCGGGCGGTTTGCGGGTGCCGGTGCTGGTGATGGCCCAGGAGGAGCGGCCGCGCCAACATTGGTGCCCCTGGCAGAACTCGTTGCCGTCGCGCCCCCAGGGCATGTTGCGGAAGTTCGTGCCGTCGTCGCGGATGACGTGGATATCGGCCCCTTCGCCCCCCACCAGGCGCACGATGCTGCCCGTGGCCGAGGCCACCGAGCCGTGGTTCTCCTGGATCAGCACGTCGTGGCTTTCCTCGGGGTCCAGCGAGCGGCTGTATTGGGGGTGCATGTTGCACCAGGTGGGGCCGTGGATGGCCAGGCGCACCTCCGGTTTTTCCAGGTCGAACACCATCAGGCCAAAAGGCGCCCCTTCGGTCTTGCCGTCGCCCAGGAAGGCGGAGATGGCGATCCGCTTGCCGTCGGACGAGATGGTGGAAAGGGGATAGAGATTGCTGGGCCGGAAGCGGGTGCCCGGCAGCGGCGTATCGAGCACAAACAGGGTCTGGCGGTCGGTGCCGTCCAGCCGCACCCGTTTGAGCAGCACGCGCCCGCCGCCCGGCTTGGTCTCATCGACGAAGTAGTAGCACCAGGTGCCATCGGGCGAGACCGAGGCCCCGGTGGTGCCCAGTTCGGTGGTCAGGGGGGTGAGTGTGCCGCCGTTTTCCAGGTCGCATAGCAAGTACTGGTGTTTGGGGTCGGTCTTGCTGCTGCCGTGGGCCGTGGCCGAACGGTGCAACACGAATCGCCGGGAGTCGAGGGTGAAGACCTGGGCCTCCATGTACAGGTGCGAGCTGGGGACATCGGGCTCGGTGGTGAGCTGGAACACTTCGAGCCCTTGGGGTGAATCCTTATCCAGCAGATCGGGGCGGGGTTTGGCTTTATTGGGGCGCCGGGTGCTGACGGCAGGGGCGGGCCAGGCGGGCGGGCAGCCTGCGTACAAGCCCGCAAGGGCCACAGCGGCGCCTGCGGCTTGGCCCAGAAATCGGCGGCGGGTCAAAAGGCTCTGCCCGGCCGAACTGCGGTATTTCTCCATGCGCAGGTGCATAAGCGATCTCCCGTAACCGGTGCGGTCGGTGAAGCCGGCTCTGCATGCTGCCGGTGCCGCGGCCGAAAGGCCCCCCGCCCCGCAGCCGGCCGAACCGGCCGCGCATGCTGCCGGCGCTTCCAGCCTAGGCGATTGGCCCGGCGGCGCAAAGGCTTGCGTCTTGGAACCTGGCAACTATAATGCCGGGGTCTGGGGATCGGCCACAAGACCGCCTGTTCGGAGCGCTAGCATGACCGGCCAAGACAACGGTGCTGTGCGTCGAGTGGTTTGGGGGGAGCTGTTCCCGTGGCTGTTGCTGCTTCGATGCTTCCGTATCGCCCTCCAGGTGCGGTGGATCGTCGCGGGGGCAGCCGGTGTGCTGTTGACCTACGCGGGCTGGGCGCTTATCAGTTGGGTGTTTTGGAAGCAGGGGGGGGAGTTGGGCGACGCGTTCTGGGCCGCCCGCTGCCCCTGGCTGGAAGCCGGCGCCGTCGTGCCCGATTTCTACCCCTTGCCGCCCGATGCCGCCAACCCCGAGGCGCAGCCGGCTACCGGCGCACCAGGCCAGCCTTTGGCGGCGGAGGGCCTGCGGGCGGATCGTCCCAGCCTGGAGGATTTCCTCCAAAAGGTCCTCCGCTGGGAACATATCTCGTCCGGGTGGGTCATCGTCGCCCGGCCCTTTGTGTGGATGTTCGGCCGCGATATTGTCTTGTGGGATTTCGTGGGGCTGCTGGTTTTGGGCATCTGGAGCCTGGTGGTCTGGACTTTCTTTGGCGGGGCGATCAACCGGGGCGCAGCCTACGAACTGGCCACGCAGGAGCGCCTGGGGTTGGGCCGCGTTATCCGATTCTTGCGAGACAAATGGCTTTCGTACCTGGCGGCCCCGGTGATTCCGCTGTTGGGTATTCTGGTGGTGGCCGTGCCGGTGCTTATCTTGGGGCTTTTGCTGCGGTTCTCGGTGGGAGTATTGGTGGCGGCGCTGTTCTGGCCGCTGGCCCTGGCTGCGGGACTGGTTCTGGCCCTTCTGGGCATCGGGTTGTTCTTGGGCTGGCCGCTTTTGTGGTCCGGCATCAGTGCCGAAGGGACCGATTCGTACGACGCCATTGGCCGGGCGTACAACTACACGTACCAGCGGCCGGTGCACTACCTGTTTTATGCGGTTCTGGCGGCCGTGCTGGGGACGCTGGGCTGGCTGCTGGTGGCCTGCATCCTGGGGGCCATCGTTTACATGACCTACTGGGCGGCCAGTTGGGGCAGCGGAGTGGAGACCGTTCGGCAGTTGGCCACGCCATCGGGCATCGGTTCGCTCCGCGAGTTCGGCGCCGCGGTGATCCGCTTCTGGGCGGAATGCGTCAAACTGGTGGGGGCGGGCTATCTGGTGAGCTATTTCTGGACGGCCGCGGCGGGCGTGTATCTGCTGTTGCGCCGCGATGCCGACGCGACGGAGCTGGAAGAGGTGTACGTCGAGGAGGAGCCGGAACCCTTGCCGCCGCCCGCACCTGCGGCGGGTAAGGAAAGCCCCGCGCCGACCGGCCCCCCCGAACCTAAGCCCGAAGAACAGGAATAGGGCCCCTGCGGCCCGGGAGCCGGGGGATGCCGGCGCCGCAACCCAGCCACGCGCAAGCCCGTTCGCAAACCGATCGTGTGCCGGCCGAGGGTGCACCTTCGGCCTCCGGCGCCGCCGGGCTGGGCTGGGCACCGGCCTGGCTGGGACTAGCCGCCACCTTGGCCGTGCTCCTTACCCTGGCGCCGGAGATGGGCGGCCCCGGCATCACCTGCGACGAACCTTACCAGGTGGCCTACGGAAAGGGCCTGGTCTGGGCGTGGCGCCAGCAGGGGCTGGCGTTTTTCCAGCCCCAGAACATCGCCCGGAACTTTGGGTTTCAGCCTGGCGGCCCGCCCGTCCACCCGCCCCTGGGGAACTGGCTATTGGGGTG
>JBBIQF010000598.1:0-3742 GCA_037442445.1 Planctomycetaceae bacterium | reverse complement strand
GACCAAGCACCAATGACCAATGACCAAGGTACCGAGCCGCGACCGCCAGGGAGCGGCCAAGCGGAGAGCCGGGAGCACGGAGCAGGGAGCACTCAAGAACGAGCCGCCCGTTTCAGCGGTACAAGCCCCCCTACCGGCCTCGCCCCTTCCCGTTGGTCATTGGTTCTTGGTCATTGGTCATTCGGCATTTGACTTTCGACATTCGTCATTTGGTCATTGGTGCTTGGTCATTGGCGCTTCCTTCGTCATTCGTCATTTGACTTTCGACATTCGTCCTTCCCCCCTCCTCCGTGGTTTTTTCGCATCATTCCGCTTCCATCTGGCGGAGCTTATAGATGAGTGCCCGGCGGCTGATGCCGAGTTTCTGGGCGGCCTGGGTGCGGTTGCCGTGGCATTCGGCCAGGGTGGCCAGGATGGTCGCGCGTTCGATCTGCGAGAGCCTGCCCTTCGGGGCGTGCTGCAGGGGCTGGCCTGCCAGGGCGGCGATTTTCGGCGGGAGATGTTCTGGCAGGATCACATCTCCCCGGCACAGCAGGCAGGCCCGATGGATGGCGTTGCGGAGTTCCCGCACGTTGCCGGGCCAGGAGTGCGAGAGCAAGCAGTTCTCGGCCTGGGGCGACAGCCGGACCGGCACCCCTGAAAACTCCGCGGCAAACTGCCGCGCCAGGGGGAGGATATCCTCGTACCGTTCCGCCAGGGGCGGGACGCTCAGTTCCACGACGTTGATCCGATAATAGAGGTCGTCGCGGAAGCGGCCTTGGGCAACGGCTTGCGCCAGGTCGCGATTGGTCGCTGCCACCAGCCGCACATCGACTTTCACCGCGGCGTCGCTGCCCACGGGGGTGATCTCGCCCGATTCGATGGCCCGCAACAGCTTTGGCTGCAAGTGCAAGGGCAGTTCGCCGATTTCATCCAAGAAGAGGGTTCCCCCGTGGGCGGCGCGGAAGAATCCTTGCCGGGCCTGCGCCGCCCCCGTGAAGGCGCCTTTGGTGTGGCCGAACAGCTCGCTTTCGATGAGCGTTTCGGGCAGGCCGGCGCAATTGGCCACCACCAGGGGGCCGCCGGCCCGGGGGCTCCAGGCGTGGATCAACCGGGCGATCATTTCTTTGCCGGCCCCGCTGGGCCCGAGGATCAACACCGGTGCCAGGGAGGGGGCGATCACGGCGGCGGTGTTGAGCACGTGGCGCATCGCGGTGCTTTCGCAGACGAAGCCGGCAGGCAGGCGGTACCTCCAGGCCGTTGGCCCCGGCGCCAGGGTGCCGCCAGCGGCTGGGCTCGGGCCGGCAAGGCCTTCCGCCGCCTCGGGCTTTCGGCAAAGGGCGTCGCCAATGGCCGCCTCCAGCTCCTCCAGGTCCACCGGTTTGGCGAGGTAATCGACCGCTCCGGTCTTGATGGCGGCCACGGCCTGGCGGAGGTCGGCAAACGCGGTGATGAGAAGCACGGGTAATTGGGCGTCGAGGCGGCGGATTTCGGCCAGCACGTCGATGCCACTGGCGCCGGGCAGGCGGACATCCAACAGCACCAGGTCGGGCCGGCAATCACGCAGGCGTGCCAGCGCTTCTTCGCCCGAGGCCGCTTCCTCGACGCGGTACCCTCGCGAAAGCAAAAAGTCGCCGAACAGCCGCCGCTGCGGCGCTTCGTCATCGACGATCAGAATGGTGGGGCGGTCTGAAGGGTTAGCCATGCCTGAGGAGGCCCAGGTAGCGTGGGGCCGGGCAGCATCTGGCCCGCTGCGGAAGCCGGTGGCTCTGCCGGGCCGCCACGCGGCGTGCGCTTGGGGCCACAGAGGTCGTCAGGGAGTGCATCGGCGGATTCCTTCCAGAAAGAATACGGCGCCGCCGCCTTCCCTGGGGCGATAGCCGGTGGTCCACCCATGGGCCGAGGCAATGCGGCGCACCATGGCCAGGCCCAATCCGGAGCCGCCCGGCCGTGTGGTAAAGTACGGCGAAAACAGGCGTTCGACGTTTTCGGGGGGCACACCGGGCCCGCGGTCGCGGACCTCGATGCGGCACCGCGACGAACCCTGGAGGACCGCAGCGATTTCCACTTCGGAGTCGCGGGGGGCGAAAGAGACGGCATTGGCGGCCAGATTGAAGAGGGCCTGGCGGAAAAGCTCGGGGTCGGCTTCTATCCATAGGCCGTCGAGCCCGGCCGTCGCGAGGCGCACGCCGCGGGCCTCCAGGTCGGGTTCCAGGATGCGGGCCAGGCTGTCGGCCGTGGAGCCCGGGGCGACCGGCGCAAGTTTCGGCTCGGCAGGGCGAGCGAAAGCCAAAAACTGGTTGATGCGGCTGGTCACGCGGTCGCATTCCTCGATCAGGGCGCTGAGTCGCTGCTTCTCCTCGGCCGAAAGCGGCGACTCGGTCAGTCGCTGCGCCCAGCCCCGGATCAACGCCAGCGGATTGCGGGTTTCGTGGGCCACGCCCGCGGCAGCCTGGCTCAGGTCGCGAAGATGCCGGGCTTGGGCCTCGAGCATGGCGGTGCGGGTTTGGGCGTCGGCCAGGCGGAGGCTAGCCCACCAGGCCACGGCCACCAAGGCCAGCACGATTCCGGCCCCAAGCGCTACGGCCAGCCGAAGCTGCGCCTCGCGCCGGCACGTGGCGTCGCACAAGCTGCGGTCCAGGCTCAACAGGGCCACCAGGGTTTGATCGCGGGCGAAAGGCCCCGGCTCGGCGCCTGGGCGCCGGCCACGCCCCAGCCCCCGGCCCGGCCCGGTCCCCAGCCCGCCGTCGGCCAACTGGTCCAGCATAAACGTGCTCCGCAGCACCAAAGCCTCGGCGGTCCATGCCTGATCGAAGCTGCCGGCCGGCTGCCAGGGGAGCGTGGGGGCCGCATCGGCCAGCCACCCATCCCGCCCCGCGCGGAAAACCACGCCCGCCGCGGCGCTGGTGACCGCCACCCCGCGGATGTCGTCGGCCTCGGCCAGGGCATCCAGTTGGGCCTGGAGTTGTGCGGGAAACCCCGGCCCGAATCGCCGATGGAATCGGATCCCTCCCACCAGGGCCTTCATCACGGTTTGCCCCTGGCGGCGCAACGCCTCGCGGGCGGCCTGGCAGGCATGTTGGTACTCGTGGTACTGCCAGGCGGCCAGGGCGGCCCATAGCGCCGGCAGCACGAGGGCCAGCACCTGCCATCGGGCCAACATGCGGCAAAACAGCGGTCTCTGCACGGCCGGTATCATGGCGGATCGCGGGGCCGCAACTCCTCCCACGTCTGCCGCACCGTGGCGACCATCGCCCGGATGTTCTCCTCCGGGGTATCGCGGGGGACCATTTCGCCGGTATTGAACAGCCAGCCGCCTTCGGCACCCAGGCGGACCAGGCGCTCGGTCTCGGCCGCCACCTGTTGCGGCGTGCCGCGAAGCAATACGGCGATGGGGTCCAGGTTTCCGCTGGCGCAGCACCGGCCCGCCAGGGCCTGGCGGACTTCGGCGGCGTCGGCTGCCGGACCGCAGTTGATGATATCCGGCCCGGCTTCGGCCTCGGCCAGCAAATAGGGGATTGATATCTCGCTGTTGTGGAGGTGCACGATGGCGCCGGCGGCCTGGGCCCGGGCCACGAGCCGCTGGCAGGCCGGCAGGGCCAGGCGCCGGTACTGCTCCAGCGAAAGCATCCCCGAAAACGCATTGCAATCGCCCAGCCAGATGGCATGGGCGCCGGCTTGGACCTGGGCTTCGATGTAGCGGGCCTGGAGTTCTACGAAGAAATCGCACGCGCGGGCCAGCAAATCGGGGTCCCGAAGGGCC
>JBBIQF010000597.1:0-3747 GCA_037442445.1 Planctomycetaceae bacterium | reverse complement strand
CGGGGGCGCACGAAAGATTGGCCGACGATCTCCGCGAGCCGACCGCGATCTCGCTCTTGTCGGGGGTGCCGGGCGGCTCGATCCGGCGGAAATAGGTGGTATAGGTACCGCCGGCCAGGCGCGACCAGGCGACGGCGAACTGGCCGGAGGCGTTCATGGCCACCGCCGGCTCGATCAGCCACGGCGTGGTGCTCGAAGCGATACTGGTCGTGTTGACCGCCAGCACGCCGGTGGCGGCCGTGCCGTCCCAGTTGTACACGACGGCTTGAATCGCTCGGCTGGCATCCACCGCCCCGCCGTCTTCCCACACCACGACGAACTGCGTGCCGTCCGGGCGGATGGTCACATCGGGGGCGGCCTGTCGGTCGGGGCCGTCGGCCAACCCGGATCGGCCAGGATCGGTTCGCCCAGCAGCGTGCCGTCGGGCAGGAACCGCTCGACCACGATGGCCCGGTGTGCCTGGCCTTGGGCGTCGGTGGCCATCGCCTCGTAGGCCACGACGAAGCGGCCATCCTCGGCCAGGGCCACCGCGGGCAACACCGTGTTTCGCGTGCTTTCGCCCGGCCGATTCAAAGCTGCCGCTTCCAACTCCAGGGGAAACGGGAAGCGGGCAATCCCGCCGGCCAGGTACGTCTGCACCAGCACCCGCGCCGAACCCTGCTGGCCGGTGCTCTCGGCCCACACGGCCACGCGCTGGCCGGCCGAATTGATGGCCACATCGGGCCAACTGACGGCATACGCCTGGCGGGCCAGCGGGACCTCGCCTTCCGCAGCGCCGACCACGAAGGTGTAGGTTTGATCTTGTCCCCCGGCCAGCGGATTGCCCGCGGCATCCTTCAACCCGCCCGCGCCGCTCCGCAGCGTAAGCCGGTAGGCGCCCGGGCCGAGCACCCCCGGGGGATCGATCACCACGCTCCGCACGGCGTCGTTGTAGGACACGGCCAGCGCCAGGAAGATGTCGTCGGGCGTGTCCCACCGGGCATCCGGCCCCCATGTGCGGAGTTGGTAGTTGCTTGCGTCTTGTGCTGCCGCCGCGTCCAGCGCTTCGTTGAACCACACGGTAAAGCGGTCCACGGGGGCCGAGGCGTTTTCCGGCGGCGAAAACTCGGTGGCCCGCGGCCCCAGTGTGTCGGCGTACCGGGCCGGATCGGCAAGGGCCACCGAGGCGGCCCAGGCGTCGATCGCCCCTGCCCCGTACACCGGGTCCCAACCGGGCGGGCCCCCATCGGCCGCCGTATCGGCCAGCACCTGGTACACCTGCTGGGGGCTCAGGCTAGGCCGCTGCTGGAGCAACAAGGCGGCCACCCCGGCTGCGTGCGCGGCCGCAGCGCTGGTGCCGTAGAAGTTGGGCCACGTGTCCTCGTCGCCATCATCGGTACCGAAGAACGTCGTATTGCCGCCGTCCGGGGCGGTGAAGTTCGGCTTGGCACGCGTTTGGGGCGTCACCAGGCGGTCGTAGCCAGCGGCGAGGTAAATCGCGGCCGGGCCGCGGCTGCTGGAAGGCTCGATTTGCCCGGCCGCATAGCCGGCGTAGGGCGCAGCCCCCACCGCCGCGGCCCCCTCGGCTGCCGCGTGCCCGGTGATCGTGCCGCGGTGGGTCTCTTGCGCATACTCGCCAAAGCTCAACTCCCCCTGTGGCGCCCACAATTTCAGGTGCGCCGCCTCGGGGCCCGCCACATGGTTGATCTGAAGGTCGTACGCCCCCGGCGCAAGCACCACGGTTTCCAAAGGTGTACGCAGGGCCGCATTATCGTCCAGCGAGGCGGCCACCAGGTTGCCCGCCTCGTCGAAGGCGTACAGATCGAAATTGCTCACGCTCTGGCCGGGGGTGTACCACGGCTGGTCCCATTGCAGCACCAGCCGCGCCTGCGTGAAGACTTGCACGCGGAGCGTTACATCCACGGCCGGCCCGGGATCGAAGTCGTGGAGGTTCTGGCCCGCGGCGTAATTGACGGCGGTATCCCATTGGGCGGGCTGGCTGTCGCGAAAGACCGCCTCGTAGGCGTAATCCGCGGCATTGCCCGCCGCGGCAAAATAGGCCACCCCATGCGCGTTGACCACGTGGTCGATGGCTTGGGCGATGGGGCCATCGGCCAGGGCAGGCTCGGTCCAATAGCTTGCCCCGTCGACGACGATGTCGCAGCCGGCCTCGGCCAACTCGTAGATCGCCCGGGCGAAG
Source organism: Planctomycetaceae bacterium (assembly GCA_037442445.1). Lineage (GTDB taxonomy): Bacteria > Planctomycetota > Planctomycetia > Pirellulales > Thermoguttaceae > JANLFZ01. Next base: position 1,568 of record JBBIQF010000597.1, on the reverse strand, counting down.
TCCAACTCACCCCACGCCACGCTCCGAAACACCAGTTCCGCGCCGGGGGCCACGTCGTGGATGATTTCGAGCATCGCCCGGCCTTGATCGCTCGGCCCGCTGGCCGGGCCATCCCGCAGCACCACCACGCTTGCAGGCAGGTCGCCGCTGGCCTGGCTGGCGGCCAATCCGCCGCCTGTGCGATCGACGGAATCGGCAAGCACCCCGATCCGCACCCCCGCCCCGGTGTAGCCGGCCAATTGGCGAACCCAATCGGCCCGCATCGCTGCGTCGCCTTGGGTGACGACCAGGCCCGAAGATTCGCCCAGGGGGGAAGGCTCGAAAGGCCCGCGCTCGGGTAGCCCCGCCGCATCGAGCAGGGTCCGGTGCTCCAGGGGTTCGATCCGCAGCACGCGGAAGCGGATCGCTCCCCGCCGCCGGCCGATGCTGCCGCCAACGCCCCGCAAGAAACGATTCGCCAAGCCACGCCCGCCGCACTGGAAGCCGGCCATGAGCCCCTCCCGCCTGTATCAAGAGTTCGGTTGAGTCGATGCGGCGGTCCTTGCCCCCACGGTCCAGATTTGGCGTGCGATTGTAATCGGAGCCCCGGCCCGGCAACAGGGGGCATCCGAAAAAACGCTATGCTTGAGGAGCTGGCGGCAATCCAGGATAATGCCCAAGTGGGTATCCGCCGCGTCCTTGCGCGGGGGTCTAATGCGAGACGGCGGAGGCGACCAAGCGCGTCTCTCCAACCGCAGTCCTTGCGCGGGGGTCCCATGCGCAGGCTGGCCGCGCCGCCCGCGCGATGCCTGCTTCCAGGCGACTCGTAACGATGCGAACGCTTCTGACGCTATTTGCTGTCCTCTGGGCCCTTCCGTGGACGCTTCTGGGTTTGTGTATCGGCGGGTTGGGCCTGTTGACGGGCGGCAAAGCTCGCCGCGTGGGCCGGGTGCTGGAGTTCTGGGGCGGGGCGACTGACACTTTTCTCCGCGTTTTTCCGCTGGTCAAAGGCGCTTCGGCGGTGACGTTCGGCCACACGGTGCTGGGCCGTTCCGAGGAACTGCTCGACCTTTGCCGGCCGCACGAACTGGTGCATGTCCGCCAGTACGAGCGCTGGGGACCGCTGTTTGTGCCCGCCTATCTCCTCTGCTGGGCTTGGCTGGGGTGCACGGGGCGCGACCCGTATCGCGATAACCCTTTTGAGCGCCAGGCCCGAGAGGAGGCGGGGGACTGAGCCGGGGGGGCCGAAACGAGGCCAAGCGAAGGCCCAGTAGTCGGCCGGCGTGCGGCGGCCACCGCAGGCGTGCCACAAAGCGCGGGCATCGTGCCCACACCGTTGGGGCCCGCACGCCTGCGGTCCAAGCGGCCCGACTGCCCCTTCAGGGGGTCTTACATTCTCCTCCGGCCCGTGCTATATATGGAGCCGCTCGGACAGACAAGAGGCGAGAATGTCCCTCGGTTTTTTTCCGGTGAGGAGGGCGCCCGTGCAACTGTCTCAGAGCGTCACGTATGCGGTGCAGGCGTTGATGGAGCTGGCAGAGTATTCGGAAGGGAGCCCGATTTCCTGCTCGCGCCTGGCTCGCCGCGGC
>JBBIQF010000596.1:0-3750 GCA_037442445.1 Planctomycetaceae bacterium | reverse complement strand
GGCGGCTTGCGGCGTACCGCTTGACATCGCGTTCTGCTATACTGCCGGCCGCTTTCGTTTTCCTGTGGCGGCTGGTGGGGGTTTGCGATGACCGAGACGGACGGGCCGGCCGAGCCCAACCCGCTTCCTCCGGCGGATACCGATCGGGTGGAGGCGCTTCGGCTAGCGCTGGTGCCTGGGGTGGGCCCGAGGATACGCCGGGCGCTGTTGGAGCGGTTCGGCTCGGCCGAAGCGGTGTTGCGGGCTTCGCCCGTAGCGCTGCGGGAAGTGCCTGGGGTGGGTCCCAAGCTCTCGGCCCGCCTGGCCGGCGCCACGCACGAGATCGATGCCGAGGCCGAAATCGCCCTCTGCCAGGCCAACCAGGTGCGGATTCTGATGGATACCGATGCCGACTATCCGGCGTTGTTGCGCCAGGTGCCCGATCCCCCTGGGGTGCTGTTCCTGCGTGGGGAGTTGCGGGCGCAGGACGAGTTGGCGCTGGCCATCGTGGGCACCCGGCATCCCACCATGTATGGCGTTCGCCAGGCGGAACGGCTGGCCGGCAGCCTCGCGCGGGCGGGTATGACGGTGATCAGCGGATTGGCCCGGGGCATCGACGCGGCGGCGCACCGCGGGGCTTTGGCGGCCGGGGGCCGCACCCTGGCGGTGCTGGCCAGCGGCGTGCTGAATATCTATCCGCCCGAGCACGCCGAGTTGGCCCGCCTGGTGGTCGAGCACGGGGCGCTACTGAGCGAGTCGCCGCCCCGGGCGGAACCGCTGGCCGGCGCGTTCCCCCAGCGGAACCGCGTCATCAGCGGCCTGGCATTGGGGGTCCTGGTGGTCGAAGCGGGGGACCATAGCGGCGCACTGATCACCGCCCGCCACGCCATGGAGCAGGGCCGGGAGGTCTTCGCCGTGCCCGGCCGTATCGACGACCGCACCAGCCGGGGCTGCCACCGCCTGATTCGGGATGGCGCCAAACTGGTCGAGACGGTCGAAGACATCCTCGAAGAACTGGGGCCGTTGTACCAGGCCAGCGTGCGCGACGACGGCCAAGTGGTGCGCCACCCGGCCGAGCTGTCGCTCAACGAGGTGGAGCAACAGGTGCTGTCGGCCATTGGTGACCGGGCGACCGCGATCGACCAGATCGTGGCCGAAACCGGCCTGCCCGTCCCCCAGGTCCTCTCCACCCTGAGCGTGCTGGAGATGCGGCACGTCATCCGCCGGCTGAGCGGTTCCACCGTGGCGCGAATCTGACGCACCCGCTCCGGCGCAGCGCACACCCTGCCCGCCAGCGGCCCCCGAAGGACGTTCCGTCACTTGATGGGCGAGTAGTCCACCGCTTTCATGTTTTTGCTTTGGACCTTCTGCACGATTACGCCGTTGCGATGCGATTCATCGCGGGCTTTGATCCATTCGGGGTCCGACTGGAACGCTTTCCAGGCCTTCTCTTGCGCCTCCTTGCTGGGGAACGCCACGATGTAGATCAGCGTGTCTTTGGCCTCCTCGCCCTCGGTGGGGACCCAGAAGCCCACAAGCTCGATGCCGTGCTTCTTGAAAAGCCGGCAGGTGTGCTCGCGGAACCGCTTGTGCAGGTCCTCGAGCTTGCCGGAGTAGGTCTTGTAGATTCGCAGTTCGAAGATCTTTTCCGTGGCCCCGGGAGCTTTGGCCTCATCCCCCAGGGCTGCCTGGGTGCCAAGCCCGCAGAGAGCCGCGGTCAACGCTACCACGACCAAGAGCCGAACTCGGAACATCGGTCTTCTCCTCGTGTCTGATTGGAGTGTTTCGTTCGATACGCTGCGATACCCGATCGGCATTATGGTAAGCGTGCAGCCCGGGCGGTGCAACATGCGGAAAATAGCGCCGACAGGAAACGCACCGCCTTGGCCTCGGCCGGACGCCGGGCCGCCGTGCCGTGCGGCGTAGGGCGGGCATTGGGCAGCCGGCCGCCTTCAGTGCACGAAGCAGCCGGCCGCTTTTAGCGCACAAAAGGCGAGGGGGTCTCGCCTTCGCCGGGCTGCTGGTGCCGGAGTTCTTCCATCATGAAGCTGATGGCGCGGCAATAGGCCCGGGCGGCCTCGGCATAGTCTTGTTTGCCGGTGGCGGCCTCGGCCTGGGTTTCGTAAGCCCGGAATTGGTCCCAGGTGACTTTCCAGTCCGCTTCCAGGGCGGCTTCGCGGAGTTGCCGGGCGATGCGCGCCAATTCGGTAACGAACTCCAGATCCGGCCGGCATTCCTTGCGGGCATAGGGGGCGCCGCCCAGACGGTCTGGGGCGGGCGAGGCAGTGGCGGGGACTGGCCGGCCCAGCACCTTGGCCGCGGCGCCGCAGGCGACCGCCGCCGCCGCCAGCACGGCGGCAAGCGCTTTGCGACTGGCAAAAAGAAAAAAGCCACCTGCTGCGGCCAGCGCGATACCCGATAGTCCCAGCACCCACGGCACCCAGCGAGGCACCCGCGGTTTTCCGGCACCCGAAGCGTCTTCCGGGGGGCAACCCGGCTCGGCCGCTGCCCGGGCCACGATCACGGTGATGTTATCGGGTCCACCCCGCAGGTTGGCCAGATCGATCAACGTCCGCACCGCCTCCTGGGGCGGAAGAATGGAGAGGATCTTGCCGATCTCCTCGTCGCGGACCTGGCCCGACAGCCCGTCGCTGCACAGCAGAAATACATCGCCCGGCTGGATGGCAAACGGCCCTTCCAGATCGACTTGCACCTCGGGATTCGGCCCCAGCGAGCGGGTGATGATGTTCCTGGGGATGTAGCTGAGGGTCTCGCCCGCCGGGAACTGGCCCGCCCGGCGAAGTTCCCAGACCAGGCTATGGTCGAACGTCAGTTGCTCGATCACTCCGCCCCGGAGGCGGTACACCCGGCTATCGCCCACGTGGGCGATAATGGCGCCGTGGGGGAGCACGGCCAGGGCGCTGACAGTGGTGCCCATGCCGCGGAAATCGTCGCTGGCCATCCCCCGCGAGTGGATTTGGGCGTTGGCATCGCGGACCGCTTGGGCCAGCGCGTCGTGCGGGGGCCGATCCAGCAGCTTGTGATAACCCAGCGGCACCAGGTCGGTGGCCATCTTGCTGGCCAACTCGCCCGCGGCGTGAGCCCCCATGCCATCGGCTACGACAAACAGATGGCCCCGGTGCTTCCACTGCTCCTCGGTATTGGCGATCCAGATGGCCAGCGAATCCTGGTTGTTCGCGCGCCGAAGGCCGATATCGCTTTGACCGGCGGTCTCCCAACAGGACTCCCAGGTTGGCCGGTGCGGATCCATGAATACCCTCTCCCCACCGAGAGGTAGGGGGCGAACGGGTCCCAACGCGCAGGATAGCCGGGCAACGGGCGCCGGGATACCACTTGGCCATTCTAGTCCGGGCCCGCCAGGGAAACCAGTCCCATTTTTGCGGCCCCATGGCCGAGCGGCAGGCAACGCGCCGGTGTATCTTGCGTCGGGTTCTCAGGCCACGATGGCGGCGATGTCGATCAGATAGAGTTGCCGCCCCTGGCCCCCGTGCGGCGAGTCGATTACCACCTTGGTTCCATCGGGGCTATAGCGCGGGTGGAGGTCGCAGCGCCACTCGTGCTGCGGCGAACCCGCCCAATACTCGGCCGGTTGGAAGAAGCGGCCCAACTCGATTCGCCGGTCCGTGGGAATGTGGTAGAGATACACCTGGATTTCGCGTTTGCGGTCGGGGTAGGTGTCGCACAGAATCCACTGGTTGCCGGGCAGGTACGAGCAGTGGCCATCGCCGGGCCCCATCACTCCCTTGCCGA
>JBBIQF010000595.1:0-3754 GCA_037442445.1 Planctomycetaceae bacterium | reverse complement strand
GGCCTCGGGGTCGTCGGGCTTGGGATAGTCGCCCACCAGGACGGCGATTTCTTCGGTCTCGGTGCCGCGCTGGTAACGCATGCGGACCGGCTGGCCGAAACGGTCCACGCCTCGGCCGGGCACGTCCTTGCCGAACTCGAACTTCTTCTCGTAGGCGTAGGCCGGCAACTTGTACCGCTTCCGGAGTTCCAGCACCAACTCGTGGGCCTGCTGCCGGGCGGCCCGCCGGCTGTGCTCGTCCTCCCCGGCCGAGAAGCTGCACGCCAGGATCATCCACGGGCCGTTCTTTTCCGTAACCGGGTATTCCTTGCTCGGGTCGGCCTCGATGCGGTTGAGGGTCAGGAGCTTGTCCCAAGGTCCTGCGAGGGCTCCGCTGCACAAGCACCCGAGCACCACCAGGGCGAGCCAATGACCGCCCAGTCTGACCGGCCTCTGCATCGCTTTGCCTCCATGCAAATCCCCACCGCCCCGAGGATTCCTTGCATTCCTCTTCCCCGGGGCGACTCGATTCGGGGGCGGAGTGTAGCAGAGGCCCGCGAGCGATGCCATACGGATTGCCCGCGCTTGTAAACTGTTTGGTCCGAATAGATTCCCCACCAAACAGCCAGTTCCGATAGCCACAATATGTGTACCACCTTCAAGGAGGTCAGTGTGGCGCACTCACGCCAAGCCGCCGATGCACAAACGGCCTGTTGCGAAAGCTCTTGCTACGCAAGTTGGGTGCGGCTCACCCATGTGGTGGGGTTTCTCCCGAGGGCGGAAGTTTTTCGACAATGTTGGGCGACAAAATTATGGGTAGACGATTGTCGCTACGGGGACAATAGTCAATAATTCCCCCAGACCGCGGGTGGTAGGCATCTGAAAGACGAGAATCATGCAAAGGCGACACGCAGGCGGGGTGGCCGACGATCAGGTCTCGGCAGGCGAGCAGGCGACCGAAACCGACCAGGTTCGGGTGCCCAAGAGGATCGAGTTGGATGCTGCCACGGTGCGGTTCTGCGGCGACTCGGGCGACGGAATGCAGTTGGCCGGCACCCAGTTGACCAACACCTCGGCCCTGGTCGGCAACGATGTGGCCACGTTCCCGGATTACCCCGCCGAGATCCGGGCCCCCCGCGGCACCCGGGCGGGGGTCAGCGGATTCCAAATCCACTTCGCCAGCCGGCGGATATTCACCCCCGGCGACCGGGTGGATGCCCTGGTGGCCATGAACCCGGCGGCTTTGATCACCAACCTCAAGGACCTCCGGCCGGGGGGTATCTTGATCGTCGATAGTGATAGCTTCACCAAGCGCGACTTGGAGCTGGCCGGGTTGAGTTCCAATCCGCTGGAAGACGGTACCGTGGCCGGCTGCCAGGTGTTCCCGGTGGAGATCACGCGATTGACGGGGCTAGCCGTGAAGGACCTGGGGTTGGGGACCAAGGACGCGGACCGGTGCCGGAACTTCTTCGCGCTTGGGTTGGTGTACTGGTTGTTCGACCGGCCGCTGGAGCCGACGCTGAAGTTCATCGTGGAGAAGTTCGGCAAGCGGCCGGACGTAGCGGAATCCAACCGCAGGGCCTTGCTGGCCGGCTACAACTATGGCGAGACGACCGAGGTCTTTGCGCACCGCTACGTGGTGGACCGGGCTTCGCTGCCGCCGGGGCGGTACACGCATATTACCGGCAACCAGGCGATGGCGTGGGGGTTGATGGCCGCTGCCAAGCTCAGCGGCTGCGAGTTGTTTTTCGCCAGTTACCCGATCACGCCGGCCAGCGATATTCTCCACGAACTCTCGAAACGCAAGAACTTCGGGGTGCGGACCTTCCAGGCCGAGGACGAGATTGCCGCGATGTCGGCCGCCATCGGGGCGGCCTTTGGCGGTGCGATGGGGGTGACGGCCACCAGCGGGCCCGGCCTGTCGCTGAAGACCGAGGCCATGGGGCTGGCCGTGATGACCGAACTGCCGGTGCTGATCATCGACGTGCAGCGGGCGGGCCCCAGCACCGGCATGCCCACCAAGACGGAGCAGGCCGACTTGAACCAGGCGTTGTTCGGCCGGCACGGCGAGTGCCCGATGCCGGTGCTGGCGGCGGCCAGCCCGGCCGACTGCTTCGACGTGGCCCGCGAAGCCTGGCGCATCGCCGTGCGCTACATGACGCCGGTATTGATATTGAGCGACGCCTATCTGGCCAACGGCTCCGAGCCCTGGCGGATCCCGCGGCTTGCCGACCTGGAGCCGATCGAGGTTCGCCACCCGGGTCCCATGAGCAATGGCCATCCGTTCTTGCCCTACCAGCGCGACGAGCGTTTGGCCCGGCCGTGGGCCTTGCCCGGCACACCGGGGCTGACCCATCGCATTGGCGGTTTGGAGAAGCAGGATATCACCGGCGAGGTGAGCTACGACGGGCCCAACCACCAGCACATGGTCGAGTTGCGGGCCAGAAAGGTGGCGGGCATCGCCCGCGACCTGCCGCCGCAGGTCGTCGAAGGGCCCGAGAGCGGCCGGCTGCTCATCGTCGGATGGGGAGGGACCTATGGGGCCATCGCCAGCGCGGTCCGGGAACTGTGGGAACGCGGGGCCTCGGTGGCGCACGCCCACCTGCGGTATCTGACCCCCCTGCCGCCGAATCTCGGCGAGGTGCTCCGCCGCTACGAGCGCGTGCTGGTGCCGGAACTCAACTTGGGCCAACTCCGCCGCCTGCTGCGTGCCGAATACTTGATCGATGTCCAGGGGCGCAACAAGGTGACGGGCCGGCCGTTCACCGTTGCCGAGATCGTGGCCGCCGCCGAAAAGCTGCTAACGTGACCGGCCCGGCGGTTGCGGCCCGCTACGCCCGCCCCGATGAGCGCGTTTAGTCGTTGGTGCATCCATGTCGACCGATACCCTCACACCTGCCCGCCTGACACCTGCCGATTACGCCAGCTCCCAGGATGTGCGCTGGTGCCCTGGCTGCGGCGATTATGCCATCCTGGCCCAGATGAAAAAGGTGCTGGCCAACCTGGGAATCCCTAAGGAAAAGCTGGTGTTTATCTCGGGCATTGGCTGCTCGAGCCGCTTCCCGTATTACTTGGACACGTATGGGGTGCATTCGATCCATGGCCGCGCGCCTGCCGTGGCCACCGGATTGAAGATCATGCGCCCGGACCTCTCGGTGTGGGTAATCACCGGAGACGGCGACGGGTTGAGCATTGGCGGCAACCATCTGCTGCACTGCATCCGCCGCAACCTGGATATCAATATCGTGCTTTTCAACAACCGCATTTATGGCCTGACCAAGGGGCAGTATTCGCCCACATCGCCTTTGGGGCAGGTGACCAAGAGCACGCCGCTGGGGGCCATCGACAACCCGCTCCACATCCTTTCGGTGGCGATCGGCGCCGAGGCGACCTTCGTGGCCCGCACGGTCGATGTCCACGTGCAGCACCTGGCCATGGTGTTGCAGCGGGCGGCCGAACACCGCGGCACGTCGTTTGTCGAGGTGTACCAGAACTGCGTGGTGTTTAACGACGGGGCCTTCCACTACGCTTCCGACAAACAGCTCCGCAGCGACTATACCCTGGAATTGGAACACGGCAAGCCGCTGGTGTTCGGCAAGAACCGCGACAAGGGGATCCGGCTGAACGGGCTGGAGCCGGAAGTGGTTACGTTGGGCAACGGCATCACGGAAAAGGACTTGCTCGTGCACGACGAGAAGGCCCCACAGCCCAGCCTGGCGTACCTGTTGAGCCGCATGCACTACCCCGATTTTCCGGAGCCCATCGGGGTGTTCCG
>JBBIQF010000594.1:0-3770 GCA_037442445.1 Planctomycetaceae bacterium | reverse complement strand
CGTGCCCCCAAGAAGGAGCCTACCAAAGCGGCGCGCTAAGCGTCGGTTTTCGGGCGTATCCCAAAATGAATGCTTTGAATTAGCCCGACGTCGGGCGCAGCCGCAGGGCCGCGAGCCCGGCCTCCCGGAGCCGGGCCCGTAAGGGCCCGGTGTGGCCGACGGATTTCCGACGCCCGTTTACGGGCGTTTGGCGCCTCAGGCGGCCACAAGGCCCGGCGTTTACGCCGGGTACCACCGGCGCGTCATGGACCTCTTCTTGGTTCTCAAAGAGTCTCCTGTCAGGCCCGTTTACGGGCCTCCTCGTTACGCCACCGAAAGCGCAATCACTACGCTGGGGATGGCACGGTTTGGCCGACAAGCTGCAGTGGACGGTGGAGCCCCCTGAAGGAGGCTGACATTGCAAGGGATCGGGAGGCAGGCGTCTCGGTGGCCGAACCCGGCCTGAAGGCCGGGCCTATGGGCCGCCTGTCGGCGGCAAGGCCCGCAAACGGGCCTGTCTTCAGACCCGTGGGGCGCACCTGGTTCGCCCCGAGGCCGTATCGCGCGCAAACAACCAAGAGCGCCACTTTCAGATAGGCTTTTGAGAAAGCCGTCCTGCGGTTCGAACCCAATGTCGTCGTCCGGCAAAGCAGGCCTAAGCGGTGGCACTGCCAACAGAGGCCGGTTTACGGCCTTGTCGGACTGCCAGCTCCATCGGGCCCCCGAGCCCGCCTCGGCTCATGGCCTCGCTCGTAATCCGGGACGCATTCGGCATTCGTCATTTGTCTTTCGACATTCGGCATTCGACATTCGGCCGTGCTTCGGCCCTCGGCCTTCGTCATGCCATGCCCATCAGCGGCCGTGCCTCCGCACCCACGCTTGCCAATCGGCCTCCAGTGCCGGGATGCCGGCGATGCCGTAGTGCCGCACCAGGGCAGGCCCATAGCCCTCGGTCTTGCCATCCATCGCGAACCGAAGAAAGCGGGCCTTGCTGCCACGCTCCAAAAGGTACTCGGTAATCGAGGCGGCTACGGCGTACGAGGCCTGGTCCCCTGGAGGAATGCTCTGCTTAGCGAAGATGGATTCCAATCGCGGCCAATTGCCGGTCTCGGTGTACCACGCCAAGAGCCGGGAGCGAATGGCCCGACGCTGCGGGTCGTCCTGGAGGCTGGCCGCTCCTTCGTCGGCCCAGGCCGGTAGCCTCCCCGGAAACTGGGTAGCCAGCACAATATGGGTAATCTCGTGGCGCAGCGTGGCCCCCAGGACGTGTTCGGGCGGGCCCACCAGCCACAGCTTGTGCATGGTCCGCGACGGCGTGTCGATTGGCCAGGCAAGCCCCTTGTCCGCTTGGCCACCAAACTCGACGTGGACGACGGTTACACCCACGCTGGGGGGGAGTTCTTCGCCAAGCCACTCCACGGCCAGTTCGCGCCGGTACTGCTCGGCAGCGGCCAGCACGGCCTCGGCGGCCTGCCGGTCGGGGGCCACCACCAGAAAATTGTCGCTGTGCGCAAGTGCCGCCCCAAGTGCCGATTGCGCAAAGAGTATCCCCACCCCAAAAAGCATCCCAAGGGTCAGTCGCATCAGGACGCCCTCCCTGGCAGGAAACTGGGTCGTTGGCAGAGCCGACCCCCAACGGGCCGGACCTCCCTGTCAGGCAAAGCCGATGCACCGTGCGGGAGACGATCGGCACACCGGCTGCACAGGAACGCCACCATTGTACCCACGCGCGGAGAACCCGAAAGACCAGATCCGCAGGCCAAATCGATGGGAAGGCGGCACCCGGAATGCGTCTCTTGAGGGGCCACAGGGTTCCCCACAGCGGTTCGCCGCCGCGCAGGGCGGGTGTCTTGCCCCCACGCGGGTTGCATTTCGCCACGAGTCGGCGGGTTCATCCCGGCGGTCCAAACGCCGAGATGCAGAGCGGCCTTCGCCCTCCCACCCGCAAGCCCGGGCCCTATCGCACCGCGCCCGAGGGGCGCGTCACCAGCCGGGGCTCCGCCGCCTCGGGTGCCACCGGGGCCGGCAAGCCCGTCGTCGCCTGAAGCATGGCCACCCGCGCGGCCACGTCGGGTTGGAAGCGATCGGCCAGCAGCGATTGCTGGTAATTGGCCAGCGCTTGGGCCGGGTCGCCCTCCAATTCCCGCAGTCGCCCCAGGGCAGCCAGTGCCCGGGCGTTGTTGGGATCCGCCAATAGTGCGTCGGCCAGGTACTGCTTGGCCGCTTGGCGCTCGCCGAACTCCTCGCTCAGACGAGCCAACTCGATCTTCGAGTCCGGGGAACTCGGGTTGCGCTGCGCCCAGTCCTGGAGCAGCCGCACCGCCTCCAACCCGCGATCCTGTTGCACCAACAGCACGGCCAACCCGCGGTAACTATCGCGGTGGTTGGGATCACGGTCCAAAGCCAGGTGATAGTAGCGCTCGGCCTGGGCAGCGTCTTCCTGCCTGCGGTTGGCCTCGGCCAGCCGATGGTACGTCGCCGCCAGATTATAGTAACCGTCCGCACTGGCCGGGTCGGTGGCAATCGCCTGCTGGAATTTCTCGATCGCCTCGGGAAAGCGGGACTGGCTGTACAGCCGCACCCCCTCGGCATTCAGTCCGCGGACGGCCAGGGCCGAACAGCCGCAACAGCCCAGGGCCAGCGCAGCGCTAAGCCCCAACAGCCGGTTGGGCCACCGGGGGCTTGCGCCATCGGCTGTTCGCCGGGATGTCGCTCGGCCCGCCCAGCCAGACTCTGCCCCGCCGCTAGCGGCCGACCAAACTCCGTAACCCCCTGGCATTTCAACACCTGTGCACAGGATCGACGTGTCGCAAAGGGCCCCGTTGGCGGGCGTGCAGCGCGTGGCCAGGCAGGCCCCCTCACTGGATCCGCTTGATGGCCTTGATGATCACCGGCTCGATGGGGATGCGCTCGAAGTTCGGCCGGTCGGTAACCGGGACCGACGCGATGCGGTCCACGACCGGCATGCTCTCCGGCGCCACGTGGCCGAACACGCAGTAGCCGAACTTGTCGGCCGACTCGCCCTCGTAGTCGAGGTTCGGATTGTCGGTAACGTTGATGAAGAACTGGCAGGTGCCCCAGTGCGGCTGGTCGGGGGGCCGAACCATCGCAATGGCCCCTCGGACGTTCTTTTGGCCATTGCGGGCTTCGTTGTACACCGGCGAGCGCGTCGGCTTCTGGACCAACTCCGGCGTGAAGCCGCCACCAATGATCACGTAATCCTTGAGGACTTGGTGGAAGATGGTGCCTTCGTAGTGGCCGCTGGCCACATAGGTCAGAAAATTGTCGACCGTCATGCTGGCGTTTTCGCGGTCCAGGACCACCTTGATATCGCCCAGCGTGGTTTGGATGACCACCACGGGGTGCATGGAATCGGGGGTGGGCCGGACCGCCGAGGCCGGCCGTGCCGACGCGGTGGCCGCCTTCGCCGACTCCGGGCTAGCCGGGGCGGGCTGCTCGGGCGCAGCCGGCGTTTGAGGCCCGCCGGGGATGGCCGCCGTGCTGGCCTCCTTCTCCGCCTCCGTCTTCGCGCCGCAGCCCCCGGCAGCGGCAAGAGCGGCAATCGCGAGCATCACCCATGCGACCGAGGCCAATCGCCTATGACGCGTCATGGATTCGCCTCCGTGCGAGACTCGGGGAGCGGGCCCCATCTGGATCCGCGGGCCACACCGCTTCCAGTCGCCATTGCTTCCCTGGGCCCTCCGCCTGGGGGCACCCAGCACCGGTCCAAACCGGCCTCATATCTTCCACCAATCGCCGTCTTGGTGCAACACCGGTTACGCGATTGTGTG
>JBBIQF010000593.1:0-3852 GCA_037442445.1 Planctomycetaceae bacterium | reverse complement strand
TTCGCGTAACCTCGCTGTAATCGATGACGGCCTTAGTGGTGATCTCGCCGGCCACGATGGCCAGGCCCGTGGTCACCAGCGCTTCGCACGCCACCCGGCTATAAGGGTCTTGGGCAAACAAGGCGTCCAGCACGCCATCGGAAATCTGGTCGGCCAGCTTATCGGGGTGGCCCATGCCTACAGATTCGCTGGTGAACAGCCACTTGCCCTTCGCCACAGATCGGTCCTTTCTTGTCGATCGCTTGGTATGCACATCAAACAAGGCATTATACCTACCCCGGGTTGCCCCCCGCAAGGATGTGCCGGTCACCACCACGGTGATAGAAGATTGCGTGGCCGTCGGCAGAATCGCAGCCTATGGCCGCTAGGCTTTGAATGCGGGCCGTGCCCCGGGCCCTAGGCCCTTTGCACCTGTCACCCGTCACCTTTTTCTCCCCCCGTGCCTTCCACCAGGGGCACCAACAGTTCGAAGGTCCGCTGGGTGGCCCCCAGTTGCGAAGCCACCAGGCGTTGGGCTTGTTGGCCCAGGCCGGCAGCGTAATCGGGGTGTTCCAGGCAGCGGCGGACGAAATCGGCCAGGGCGGCCGCATCGGGGACCACCACGGCGGCCTGGGCTTGGAGCATGGCGGCGGCGATGTCGCGGAAGTTCCAGGTATTAGGGCCAAAACATACGGCGGCGCCGTAGGCGGCGGGCTCGATCATGTTCTGGCCGCCCCGGTTGCCCAGGCTTCCTCCCACAAACGCGATGTTGGCCGTGCCCCACCACGCCCCGAGTTCGCCCACGGTATCCACCAGCAGGATGCGTGCTTGGGGCCGGGGGCCTTCGGACTCCAGCCGGCTGCGGCGCTGCCACGCCAGGCCCCAGCGGTCCAGCAGCCGCGCCACGGCATCGAACCGTTCCGGATGCCGGGGCACGAGGATCAGGCGGAGGTTGGGCCAGCGGGTCCGCAGGGCCGCGAAGGCGGCCAAAGCGGCCTCTTCTTCGGGTTCCTGCGTGCTGCCGGCCAGGAACACGATATCGCCCGGCTGCAATCCTGCCAGGGCCCGCAGGCGGGCCGTCGCCGGGTTCGACCGGTCCATCTCAGCCCCGTCGAACTTCATCGAGCCGGTGATGTGCACCACATCCGGCCGAGCCCCTAGTTGGGAAAACCGCTCGGCATAACCGGCGTTCTGGGCGGCCACGAGGTCCAATTGCCGCAGGAGCGGGCCCATGAGCGGCCGAATCCGCCGGTAGCCTCGAAAACTGGAGTCGCCCAGCCGGCCATTGATGACTGCCACCCGGGCGCCGTGCGCTTTGGCAGCGCGGATCAGATTGGGCCACAGCTCCAGTTCCACCAGCACCAGCACGTCCGGCAGCACCCTCCGCATCGCGGTGCCGACCGCCCACGTGAAGTCCAGCGGGCAATAGAACACGGCCAGTTCCGGGTAGCGCCGCCGGGCCAGGGCCATGCCTGCGCGGGTGGTGGTCGAGAGCACGCATTCCCACTGGGGGCGGTGCTCGGCCAGCCGGCGGAGCAACGGCCCGATCAGATTCACCTCGCCCACGCTGACCGCGTGGAACCAGAGGCACTTGCGGTGGGAGCGGCGGACCGGCACGGTCCCCAAGAACCGCGTCACCAGGCCCTGCCGGTATTTGCCGTGCCGCACGGCGCGCCACCCGAGCCAAGGCGAAGCCAAGAGCAGCACGACCAGGTACACGGCATCCAGGAGGTGGGCCAGCATGGGCATCCGTTCCGTTCGCGAGGGTTGGCAGGTGGCCGCGAGGCGCGGGGTGAAAGATTGGACCGAATGGCTCAACCGTTGCCCTGGCGCCCGTGGCAATGTTTGAACTTCTTGCCGCTGCCGCACGGGCAGGGGTCGTTGCGGCCTACCCGCTGCTGGCGGTTGCGATACGGTTCGCGTTTGGCGCCGGTCTGGGTGCCCTCGATGGCCGCCTCCTGCTGTTCGGCGATTTCGCTGATGGCCGGCGCCATTTCCTCGTGGATGGCTTGGGCACCCGCCCAGGTCGAAGCGACGAAGCCCGGCTCCATCTGCTCGACGCGGAACATGAGGTCGGTGGCCCGCTGGGCCACGGCGTTCCACATCTCCTCGAAGGTCCGCATCCCCTCGCGCTTGTATTCGACCTTGGGGTCGACCTGGGCGTAGCCGCGCAGGCCCACACTGCTGCGCAGGTGGTCCATGACCAAGAGGTGGTTCTTCCAGGCTTCGTCGAGCACCTGCAGCACGATCATCCGCTCTGCGTAGCGGATTTCGGGGCGGTAGCGCTCATCGATGGCCGTACGCACGCGGTAGCGGAGCGTGTCGGGGTCCAGGCGGGAGAGTTCGTCCAGGGGGACCTCGACCTTGGCGGCCTGGCCGAGCCACTCGGCCAGGGAGCGGAGTTCGCCGTTGGCCGACACGGTGCGGGCAGCGGGATCGAAGTCCCGCGAGGCGATAGCCCGTTCCACCCGCTCCATGGCCTCGCGGAGCAGGCGCCGGCCCGACTCCATGGCGGCCTGGCTGGCTCGCAGCAACAGATCGTGAATCTCCTGGCGCGAGCGGGTGCGGAAGTCGGCGGGGTTGATTTCCACGCCGAAGCGCTGGTGGGCCCAGGCAGCCAGGCCCTCGCGATCGTAATGCCTGCGCCCCTGCGCGTCCTGGCTGGTAAAATAGCGCCAGGCCGACATTACCGGGTACTCGGCCTCGCGGGCCTGGTAGGCTTCTTCGACCTTCTGCCGCACCAGGGCCTTGACCGCTGCCGGGTCCACCTCGCCCCGCTCGTCCAGGCGAAGTTCCAGGTTCAGCCCGAACTTGTGCCGGACCCACTGGGCCACGCTCTTGAGCCCGAAATCGGGCTCGAGGAACTTGGCCGCCTCCTTCAAGTCCGCCTTGGCGATCGCCTCGTGCGCCCGCTCGATGAGGACTTCGCTCAGCCGGTCGCGGCCGATGGCCTTGAGGTCCCGCTCCCGCACGCCGAGTTTCCAGCGGAAATTGACGGCCTTGGCCAGGGCTTCCCAGTTCCATTCCTCGCGGTCTTCGTCCTCCGGGAGGTTCTCCTCGATGAGGTCGAAGATCTGGGACTCGGCCATGCGCTGGGCTTCGTCCTTGGCGAAGTTCTCGGCGGCGGCGAAGTCCATGCCCCGCAGGTCCTTGGCATCCAGCTCCACGCTCAGTCGCCGGCCCACCCATTCGGCGAACGACGCGGCCCCGTAGTCCTTGTCCAGGAAACGGTCGAGGTGGCGGTCGATCTCGCGGTCGATCATCTCGAACAGTAGCGCCCGGCAGTCGGCGCCGTCCAGAATCCGCTGCCGGTAGCTGTAGACCATTTTGCGCTGCTGGTCCATCACCTCGTCGTATTCCAGGAGGTTCTTGCGGATCTCGAAGTTGCGCTCCTCGACCTTCTTCTGGGCGCCTTCGATCCGCCGGGTGACCAGCTTGCTCTCGATGGCTTCGCCCTCGCGCATCCCCAGGCGGGTGAGCAGGTTCTTGACCCACTCGCCCGCGAAGATCCGCATCAGGTCGTCCTCCAGCGAAAGGAAGAAGCGGCTGGAGCCGGGATCGCCCTGCCGGCCGCACCGCCCGCGGAGCTGCAAGTCGATCCGCCGGGCCTCGTGCCGCTCGGTGCCGATGACGTGCAGGCCCCCCATGGCCGCGACCTCGCGGCCCTCGGCTTTGGTCTGCTCGCGGGCCTCGATCTCGCGGACCAGGGCATCCCATTCCTCCGGCGGCACGTCCAGCCGGGTGGGATACTTGTACTGGAGCAGGGCCCACGCCATCGCCTCGGGATTGCCCCCCAAGATGATGTCCGTGCCGCGCCCCGCCATGTTCGTGGCGATGGTCACCGCCCCCTTGCGGCCGGCCTGGGCAATGATC
>JBBIQF010000592.1:0-3871 GCA_037442445.1 Planctomycetaceae bacterium | reverse complement strand
AAATCCGCCTCCCCCTCAATCTTCAGCTTGTAGCCCAAGTGGGCCCCGATGCCCGGCGGCTGTTCGACGACGCCCAGGAACTGCTGGCCCAGTTGATCGAACAGCGGGCCATCCGGGCGTCCGGGGTGTACGGGTTCTGGCCCGCAGCATCCGATGGGGACGATATTCTCCTGTTTGCCGACGAGGCCCGCCAGGAGCCGGTCGGCCGTTTCCACACCTTGCGCCAGCAATGGCAGCGCAAGGGGCAAGAGTATTTCCTGGCCCTGGCCGATTTCGTGGCCCCCCTGGAAAGCGGGCGGGCCGACTACCTCGGCGCGTTTGCGGTTACTGCCGGACTCGGTGTGGCCGAGGCCGTGGCCCGCTTCGAGGCCCAGCACGACGACTACCGGGCCATCATGACCAAGGCCCTGGCCGACCGCCTGGCCGAGGCCTTCGCCGAACGCCTCCACCAGATCGCCCGCTGCGACTGGGGCTACGGCAACCACGAGCACCTGACCCCCGAGGACCTCATCGAAGAGCGTTACCGCGGTATCCGCCCGGCGCCGGGCTACCCTGCCTGCCCCGACCACACCGAAAAAATCACCCTCTTCCGCCTCCTGGAGGCCGAGCGCCGCGCGGGTATCCGCTTGACCGAAACCTTGGCCATGGAACCAGCCGCCTCGGTGTGCGGCTGGTACTTCGCCCACCCCCAGGCCCGCTACTTCTCGGTGGACCGCATCACCCGCGACCAGGCCGAGGATTACGCCCGCCGCAAAGCCATGCCACTGGCCGAGGTCGAACGCTGGCTGGCGCCGAACCTGGGCTACGAGCCGGCGGCCCAGTAGGGTGCGTGCTTTGCACGCACGCGGGCACCGCCAATGTCGAATGTCGAAAGACAAATGTCGAATGGCCAAGCACCAATGACCAAGTACCAATGGCCAAGCACCAATGGCCCATAAAAAGGGGCGGAGCTAATAGGGGGGCTGCTTGCGCCGCCGGGGTGAGCCCAACGGCTCGTTCTTGACTGCTCCGTGCTCCGTGCTCCCTGCTCCGTGCCCCCGGCCACTGCCCGGCGGCGCGTTCTTGCCTCGCCGTGCGCCAATGGCTGGTGCGGTATGGCGGGCGGCATGCCGGTTACGGTCCGGTGCCCAGCGGGGTGATACGGATGTTGCGGAAGGCCACCGGGCCGTGATTGCCCTGGAACATCAATGGCCCTTGCGGCACTTCGTGTCCGGTGACGCCGCCGGGCGTGGCACCTTTGAGTTCCACATTCTCGTGCAGCACCTGCCCATTGAGGGTCACGCGGAGGATGCGGGCATTGGCGGTTTTCTTGCCTTGGGCATCGAACCGCGGGGCCTGGTATTCGATGACGAAGTGCTGCCACTGGCCGGGGGCCTTACACGCGTTCACCCGCGGCGGGGCCGCGCCGTAGATGGCGCCCATGTCGCCCATGCCCATGCGGGTGCGGCCGTAGCTATCGAGAATCTGGATTTCGTACTCGCCCATGATGTAGATGCCCGAGTTCGAGCCGCGGGGCACCATCACGTCGAGTTCCACGCGGGCATCGCCGAATCGTTGTTGGGTGAACAGGTCGAGCGAGGTGGCCAGGTTCACCAGGTCGCTGCCGCCGGGCGAGACCTGGAGCTTGGTGGGGTCCGAAGGGTCCAGGGCGGCTTTGCCGATGGCCCACTTGCTCCGCTTAGGGTCGCCCTTAAGCACCCAACCGGTCAGGTCCTTGCCGTTGAAGGGCTCGACGGTGGCAGCCGGCGGGGCGGCAAACCCACAGCACGTGGTGCAGATAGGGGCGGCCTGCGACGAGCTTTCGGCCCGCGGAAGTTCGCGGATCAGGATGTTGCGGAACTCGATGGGGTTGCCGTGGTGCTGGAGCGCGATGGGGCCGGACTTGGGAACCCCCGGCAACCGGGCGCCGGAGATGACCACCTCGCCGTTGAGCACGACGGTGAGCGTCTCGCCCTTCAGCGTGATGATAAAGGTGTTCCATTGGCCGACGGGCTTATCGGCTTTCTTGAGGGGCGTGGCGGCCTTGCGGACCTCTTCGGGCATTTTGGGGTCGGTGCGGTAGCCGTAGACCTCGCCGGAACCCAGCTCGCTGCACCAGATGTTGACCTGGGACTTGGAGGAGCCGCGGAGGTAGATGCCGCTATCGCCCGGGGCGGGGAGGCGCCAATCGACCTTCAGCACGAAATCCTCGAAGGACTGCACGGTCCATAGGTTGCCATCCTTGCCGTCGTAGGCCAGCACGCCGTCGCGGACGACCCAATGCTTCTTGACTTCGTCATCGGCCTTCCAGCCGTCGAGGTTCTTGCCGTTGAACAGCGGGCGGAATCCCTCGCCGGCTGCGGCGTTTTCGGCGGCGGGGCACACCGCGGCGCCCAGAAGCGCTATCGCCGCCAAAGTGGCCAAGGCCCATGGCATGGCTCGATGCGGGTACATCGGCGGTTTCTCCTCGGGTTTGGGGATTGGGGGTTCCGGTTGGCCGGCGGTCCGCTGGAACCCCCGAGGCAGCGGACGGCCGATCGTCGTGGCTTGGCATTGCCGCGGCGGGGTCAGCCCGGGGCGTGCGTGTGGGCCGGGGCCGTGGCCCACGTTTCGGCGATGGCATCGTACACCCGCCGGGCTGCCATTTGGGTCAAGTATTGCTCCAGGGGACTCAGGTCCTTGGGATTGGGCGCGATGAATCCCAGCACGGCGGCGTCTTCGGACTGGTCGTTCGGGTCGTTGGCCACCCAGATGCGGATCCACCGCTCGCTGTGTTTGAATACCCGGCGCAGGGTAACTTCGTACCGGTAGGGCGCGGTCTGGCGGACGTGTTCGACGATCATGACGGCCCAGAGCTTGGGGACCGGCCTCCTGCGGCGACGCTTGTGGGGGGCCTTGCGGGCCGGTTCGTTTTCCGGGTAGGTGACCCAGAGGTACAGTTCCTTGTCTTTGAGCGATTCCGGGCCGACTGCCCCGGGAGCTTCCCCCGCCTTCGTCCCGGCCAGACGGAGCGCGTCATCGGACCAAGTGCAGGAATGCGGCCTGGGCAAGGTCATGGCAAGGGTGATCTACGCGTGGGCCAGGGGCTGGGGCCGGAACGCACTGGCTTGCCAGGACCGGTGCCGAGCGCGGTGAAATGCCGGGGGGCCGGACTCGGGCCGGCACCCGCACCCATCGGCCGTCAGGCCGAACATCCGGCCGCACAGCTCCAGAAAATCAAAATCTGGGTATCGTGGGGTGGGATGTTTCACAGGCGGGCGTTCGCCGCTGCCGCTGGGCCACACCGGCCTCGGGGGCAGCCGGCGGCGAACCACTCGGGTGGCAAGGCAGGTTGGAGGGATTGCAGGGCAGGCAGGCGGACTTCGCCGCCCACCCCCGTGCACCCAGATTAAGCCGGGGAGCCCTGGGTTGTCAACCCTCAGGGGCCGGCCATTGGGGCCGCCGCCCCAGGCAAGGGCAGGTCGAACAAAAGAAAGCCCTTCCTTGCTGCGGCCGAGCCAGGCCGTCTCGGCCATGCCGACGGGTCCTGGGCCAATAATTCGCTCAGTCGGTCGAGGCAGTTCGGATGCGGAGCAGGTATACCAGGGCCAAGAAGTCGTACAGGGCGTGGGCCACGATGGGGACCAGCAGGTTCTCGGTCCCCATCCAGAGCAGTCCGAGGTATGCGCCGATGATAGTGGACATGCCCGCGTAGGTAGGCGTAACCGTGTGGGCCATGCCGAACAATACCGAAGAGACCGCCAGTCCCAGCCAGGGGCCGATCATCTCGCCCCCGTAATCGGCCAGCACCCGCTGGATGACGCCGCGGAACAACATCTCTTCGCCCAGGCCGGCCAGGGCGGAGATCAGCGCAAGGTCCAGCAGATTGCACGAGCGGAACAAGGGGATGACG
>JBBIQF010000591.1:0-3873 GCA_037442445.1 Planctomycetaceae bacterium | reverse complement strand
GGGCCACGCTCTGTCGTGGCCGAGGCATTGCGTGTTGCCCGGTAGCGTCCCGGGCCGTGAACAGTTACCTAACTTCTTGCCGGCCCACGACCTTCCGAGGCGCGAACCGGCTCTTCGCAAGCAGGTGGCGGGTTGACGCACCCCCCGGGCCGGTGTTCAATATGGGTAGGAGAAGTGCCTGGCATGAGCGCAGCGGTGATCGAACGACCCACGTTTGTGCTGAACCGGAATTGGCAACGGGTGCGGGTGGCCACCGTGGCCCGGGCACTGACGCTGGTGTACACCGGCACCGCCCAGGTGGTGGACCCCGAAGACTTCCGCACCTACACGTGGGCCGACTGGTCTGCCCTGCGCCCCCGCGAGGGGGAGCTGTTTGTCCAAGCGGTCCGGATGCGGATTCGCGTGCCGGAGGTCATCACGCTGAACGAGTATGACCGGGTGCCCACGGCATCGGTGGCGTTCACCCGCCGCAATCTGTTCAAGCGGGACCACCACACGTGCCAGTACTGCGGTGCCCAGCCGGGGCCGGATCAATTGACCATCGACCACGTTATTCCCCGCTCGATGGGGGGTACGTCGAGCTGGACCAACTGCGTGCTGGCCTGCGTCGAGTGCAACAAGCGCAAGGCCGACCGCACCCCCGAGCAGGCGGGCATGCGGCTCCGCCGCCCGCCGGTCCGCCCCAAATGGAAGCCGCTGTATGCGACCCACGGGGTGCGGATCGAGAGTTGGTCCCGGTTCCTCAGCGAGGCCTACTGGAACGTCGAGCTCGAGGCGTAGGGGCTGCCCGCCGAGCACCCCGGCTAACCTTTCTCGATGAATCGGCCACCAATGGGTGGAGGCGTGCCCTTCTTGCGGTGGCCATAACGGGCGTTCGGTTTAACCTTGCAACTTGGCCGGCCGACTAATAGATAGCGGCGTTCTTGCGTCTCTACTGACGCAGGGGGGATGTTTTGCGCCCCATACGCCATGGGAGGGCGATGTGTATGGCGACCGAGCCGCGGCCTCGGTTATCGGTGGCGATGCTCGTGGAAGATGCGCCCGCGGAGGTGGTCGTTTCGAGCATCGAGAGTGTTCGGGCGGTGGCGGACGAGATCGTGGCGCTTTGTGCCGGCTCGGCCGCCCCGACGCCTCAAGTGCTTGCGGACCTAGGAATCGGAATCACGGTCCGGCACGCAGCGTGGGACAGGGATCGGTCGGCCTTGCGGAATCGCTTGCTTTGCGACGTGGCAGGCCGGTGGGTCCTGTGGCTGGAGCCGGGCGAGCGGTTGGCGCCGGAGTCGGCCGAGGTGGTGGCATCTTTCGTGGAGGACCTGGCCGAGCCTCTTTCGGCCGCACGCCTTTGGATCGAGATGCCGCCTGGCGCTCCCGGCGAACCAACCCAGCAGGCGGCCCGGGTGCGGCTGATGCCCAACCGTGCCGACTTGCGGTTCGAAGGCCGGGTGCGCGAGACCGTGTTGCCCTCGATCCATGCGGCGGGCGTGCCGATTGCCTTGTTGCCGGCCCGCATCCTCTGTGACCCCTGGCACCATGACGCGGCGTGGCGTGCCGCGCGGGCGGATCGCGATATCGAACTGGCCATGCTCGAACAGGGGCCAGGCGACTCGCTCCCCGTACGGGCTTTGTTGGCCATGGGCGATGCCGCCGTGGCGCTGGAAGATTGGCCCCTGGCACGCCAATCGTACGGCGAGGCGGTCCGGATCGCGCCCCCCGGTTCCACCGAAAAGCTGGAAGCCTACTACGGCCTTTTGGTCACGTTTGCGGGCCACTCGGGCGAGGCTGACGAGCAACTGGCCGTCGCCCTGGAGGCCCTCGAGGCGTTCCCTTTGGATGCTCAATTGCTTCTGGCCATGGGGGGCCTCTTGCAGGGCCGGCAGCGCCTGGACCTGGCCACGCGATGTTTCGAGCTGGCTGCGCGGTGCGGCCAGGTCGATCTGGAGACATGGCATCCCTGTGACTTGGGGCAGACGGCCGTAGTGTGCCTGGGCGCGGCGCTGGCGCTTCAGGGCCGCTTGGACGAAGCGGCCAGGGTGCTGGCCGAGTCTCTGGCCGCACACCCCGACTGGATGCGGGTGCGGCGGGGCCTTTTGGAGCTGTTGGTGCGGGGCGGGCAATCGGTCGAGGCCTTGCGTGTGGCCGAGCGGCTGGCCGTCGATCCACGCCAGCGCGAGCCGCTGCGCAACGCTATTCGTGGTGCGTGCCGGGCAGCCCGGCAGGAATGGGCCGAGGCCCTGGAGTTTCTCCAGCGTGCCTGGCAGGCGGGCTGCCGCGATCCGATCTGCCTGCGGGGCTTGGTGCAGGCCCGGTTGGCCATGGGCCGGACCGAGGGCCTGGAATCGCTCCTTGCCCAATGGGGGGCCGCCGAGCCGGGAAGCGCCGAGGTCGAGGCTTATCGCCAGGCCTTGGTGTGCGGCGAGCACACGGCGGTGGTGGCGCCGCCCGGTGCCGCCGGGCTGAGCCAGACGTGGGTGCGGATCGATCCGGCCGCAACCCCGGGGCCTGCCGCCGCGCATTTCCCCTTGGTCACGGAGACGGTGTGCTACAGCCCGCCGTACCCGCCGGGCATCCTGGCCGAGAGCGTTGCGGCGGCCGGTCCGTGGGCATGGCCAGGCCGGCCCAATTCAACGGTGGCTGGAACCGGCCGATAAGATACGCGCGCAGGGCCTCGGGCCACTCGGGTTCGAGCCACCAGCGGACCGCGGCGATTTCCAGTTCGGTCCAGGCGGGGGTGTGGGCGGTCTGTTCGAGCCGGCCCGCCAAGTCTTGGGTGCTGCCGATGTAGAGCGGTTTGTAGCGGCGATCCAGAAGCGCATACACCGCCGGGCGCGACAAACCGCTCCAAAATTGGGCACGGAACGGATGTTTGGGGGGAAGGCGGTGCTGGTAGCGCGGGGCCAAGGCCGCGGCTGCCTGCTTGGCCCGGTGGGCCGACTTGCGGAGCGCCATCGCCGCCTGGCGGTACTGGCGCGGAGCGAAGCCGGGGGCGTAGCGGGCGGCCAATTCGTCGAACCACGCGGCAAGCTGGGGGTCGCACAGCAGGTCGTCCAGGCTGGCCTGGCATTCCACACTGAGCAGTTGAAGAGCCACCTCGCTGCCGAAGCTGTAGCGGTCGGTGTCGGAAGGCCCCAGGCTGCGGGCCCGCTTGCCGGTCCGCGGCAGCTTTCCGGCTTTGCGAAGCAACAACAGCGTGCGGAGCCACACCACTTCGTTGCCGGGCAGCCGATTTTGCCGGCAAGAGGCGACGAACGCTTCCTGCCGGGCGGGATCGATCAGCAAATGATCCAAAGGGCCGCCGTCCTGGGTGCTT
Source organism: Planctomycetaceae bacterium (assembly GCA_037442445.1). GTDB lineage: Bacteria > Planctomycetota > Planctomycetia > Pirellulales > Thermoguttaceae > JANLFZ01. Next base: position 566 of record JBBIQF010000591.1, on the reverse strand, counting down.
TGATAGGCGGCCAGCACGCGGCGGTGGAACTCCTCGATGGCCGGCAAGGGGCGGCCGGGGCGCCCCTGCATCGGCACGCGGCGGCGCTTGCCCTGGGCGGTGGGCGGGGCGCTGGCCAACGGATCGGCCGGGCCGTCTAGGGGGTCGCCCACGGCCGCCTCGGCCAGGCGCCGCTCGATATGCGCAACGTACTTCCGGGAAATCTCGAACCCGATCCAGCGCCGGCCCAGCTTCTTGGCCACCACCAGCGTGGTCCCGCTGCCCGCGAACGGGTCCAGCACCACATCCGTGGGGTCCGAACAGCAGCGGATGATCCGGCCCAGCAGGCGCTCGGGCATCTGGCAGCCGTGAAAGCCTTCGCGCTCGTGGAAGGTGCCGGCCACGCGCGAAAAGTACCACACGTCGTGGTGCGGGGCAAAGCCGCCGGGCACGTCCTGGGGGCGGAGAATCCAGGTATTGTCGGGTAGCCGGCCGCGGGGATTGGCCCGGGCGTCGGCATACACCAACTGCCGCGCCGAAGGCACCCGCACCGCCGGGTTCTCCGCATGGAACGTGAAATGCTGCGG
>JBBIQF010000590.1:0-3898 GCA_037442445.1 Planctomycetaceae bacterium | reverse complement strand
CAGTAGAACCCCCGATAAACGGTTTCTTTTCTCGCGCGCCTTGTCATGCCCAACGAATTCGAAAAAGCAGCGCAACAAACTCCCCCCAACCTCGCCCGCCAACTCTTCGCTTTCCTTGTGGAAAACAAGAAGTGGTGGCTGGTGCCGATTGTCCTGGTGCTGGGTCTAGTGGGGCTGCTATCGCTGGTGGCCGGCACCGGCGCTGCCCCGTTTATTTACACCATGTTTTGAACACTAGGATTTTGCGCTGCGACAGCGAGGGCACGCAGGGACCGCCAAAACCCTGCGCACCCCCTCCGCGCCGCTTGCCGCGCCCATCAACCATCAACGATCAACCATCAACCTCCCCCGCCCCGCCTCGGCCGCCTTCATGCCCCACCTCGTTCGGCAAACGTCGAGAACCGCGGCGAGCGGATCGCTTTGATCCCGTACAGCTCGCAAAAACCTTCCAGCACCCGCCGATGGTTCCCCAACACCACCACCTGGTGGAAGCCCCGCACGTCGCGGCAGTCCTCCACGCTATCCATCGCGATCTCCACCGAAGTTCGGCACCCGCCCGCCGGCGGCGTCTCCACATTCCCCGCCACCTTGCCCGTATCGATGATCATCTCGTTGGCGTTGTTGAATCGCACCAGCGTCACCGGCTGCCCCACCGGCCACAGCACCTGTGTGGCCACCCCGATGTTCGACTCCGAGTGGCTCCGCAGCACAAATGGTGCCGGCGCTTTGTCGAATCCCTCCAGCCGCGTCCCGCTAGTGCAGTGCGCGGCGATCAAAAGGTTCTTGACCGTCTCGGGCACCGGGTCGTTGATGAACCCCGGCCGGTCCAAGAGGTAGCTGGTGATCATCAGCGACGCAGCCCCGAACAGGTCGGCCTCGCAACCCGCCGTGATCCCCTGGTCCTGCAACAGCGTCCACCCCGCGCACGGCGGCGTCGGAACCAGCTTCGCCCCCACCATGCCCAAGCAATCCATCGACAGGGCATTGGCCTGTTCGGCCGCAAGAAGCCGCTTGGCCGTCACGTACGCCCGCGCCGCATTCACCAGGTCCTGTTCCTTCGGCTCCACGATCTTCTGGGCTCGCTTGCGCAGATCATTCGCTACATCCTTCACCTCCTCGGTAACCGGCTGCTTGTCGAACTCCTGGTTGAACGTGTCGCGCGGGATGGCCCGCACCTTCATCCCCAGGCGCTCCATCACCGTCTCGTTCCGCTCCTTCCCCCGAATCCACAGCACCCGCGTCTCCTCGAACATCCGCTTGGCCCGCACCATCCGCAGCCCCGCTTCCACCCCGGCCCACTCCAGCGACGAGATGATGTGCACCCGCGGCAGTCGCGCCGCACCCGCCACATGCCCGGTAAACGCCGTCCCCACCGGCGCAAACACGATCAACGGCAGGCCCGCCTCCTTGGCCACCCGCGACACCCACGCCCAGCAATGCATGTGCTGGAGCATCACCAATAGCGCGTGCGGCTGCTGCGCCTTCACCTTGCCGATCCACTGCCCCAGCCCCTCCTCAGAATTGATCGGCTTGGGCTCCAAACTCACCCGCACCCCCGTTCGCCCCCCCGACTCCGACAGCCGCGCCGTGTACTCCTTCTGGTGCCGGTCCAGATCGTACGCCGTACCCGGCCAGCCCAGCCAGTACGGCCGCGGCAGCTCCAAGAATGTGGCCGCCACCCGCACCTCCGGCTTCGGCCGCAAACGGGCCGGGTCGATGAAATCCGTCCCCGCCGGCGCCGACCCAGACGCCGCAGCCACCATCCCGCTCCCAAGACCCGCCCCCACCGCCGAAAGCGACAGCACCTTCAGGCACTCGCGCCGGCTCAGACAACATCGCTGACAAGCATTCGATTGCGCCGTTGGACGCGTCATGGCACACCTCCCGGTTCGTTCAGATCGCTCACACTCCACGAGGCTCCGCCTCCGCCCTCGATTGTGCACCCCGCCTTGCCCCGCCGCAAGCCCCAAACTTCCGCTCCCCGCTGCCTAGTGCCTGCTCCTCGCTCCGTGCTCCCCGCTCCGTGCTTGCTCCCCCCGACGCTTCGGGTAGAATCATGGCCGGTGCGTAACAGAGACAGAGGTGTCATCCGGGGAGCCTACACGGATGGGTGCAGACTATGTATTACTAGCGGTCCGAAACGAGCCAGCCGTGACGATCGCCACGCTGACCCAAGAAATCCTGGCCGCCCCAGGCCATGCCCCCCAGCTCCGCCAAGACTTGGAAAAGCTGGCCGCCCAGACCACCCCCCCCGTGGTCCTCGACTTACGGCCCGCCCAGCGGATCGACGTCTCCATAGTCCCCGAAGTCCTCCGCTTCAATCGCTACCTCCAAAAGCGCTCCCTCCGCCTGTTGGTCTGTGTGACGTCCAGCGTCAAAGAAGTCCTCACCCTGGCCCGCCTCGACCGCGTCTTCGATATCGCCGAATCCTACGACGGCTGGCCTACCCCGCCACCTCCAACGCAATAACCCCGCCGCTCCCCGCTCCGTGCTCCCTGCTCGCCGCTGCGCGCCCCCTCCCCTTGACAAGTCCATTGCCCCGTGTCAAGCTACCAGAGGTTGCGCCCCACCCCAGCGGCCTCCACGAGTAAAGCGGGCACGTATGCTCCACCAATCACCCTCTTCCCCCTGCGCTCTCCCCTACCGTCGCTACGCACGGTTTGACCTGCTCCAACTGCGGCACGGCCAACGCCTTTCGCGACCCTTTCGCCAAACCGACATCGTGCTCGTGGCCGCCATGCTCCGCCACCAAGCCTGCCAGCGGGCAAAACGCGACCCCTGCCCGTTCGAAGGCGGTTCCGAAGTCTACGTGGCCGGCCACGTCCACCATCGCCACACCTCGCCCCCTCGCTTCTCCTACCTGCCGCTTCCCTCCATCGGCCCGCCCTACGCCGATGGAATGATCCGTCAGGCCCTCATCGCCGAACCCTTCGGCGGCGACGGCACCTGCGCCCGCTGGGCCCAATCCCGCCTCCGCCACGCACCCCTCATCGGCACCGACCACCGCCCCCGCGCCTTCCTCGCCCCTCCCAACCCCCGCGATGCCAACTACCGCCTCTACATACTCCCAAGCCACGACTGGGCCACCGTCACACCCATCGCCCTGCCCGGCTACGACGACCATTCCCCTCCCAAAGCCCAAAAACTCTTCCTCAAGGCCCTCCGGCAGGCCGGACTCCCTCTCCACACCCTCGAAAACTTCACCCTCCGCAAGGCCCCCTTCTGGTTCACCTCCTTCCACCCCTCGCTCTACCGGCGACCCCAACACTACCTCACCCGATGCCCATTGTGGCATGTCCGCATCCGATTCAAACAACCATTGCCCGGACCGCTTTCCCTCGGAGCCGGCCGCCATTGCGGCCTGGGATTGCTGGCTAACTTCGATCCCAGCACGTCCCCCGGTTGACACCAAACTACCGCCCGCTCTTTGACAATTCGACTCCCTTTTTTCGCCTGGGCCAGGCCCATTCCCGGCCAGCCCGCGCCAACCCGGCGCGCATACATCGCTCGCAATACGCAATTCCTTTGCCTGAAAACAAACAAAATTCAGCGCTAAGCCGGCGTCCCTCGGACCGCCCGGACCCAAAACCGGCTATTCCGCCCACCCGCCTTCCCTCTCTATGCCGGCCCATCCCCTTCCAACTCCCCACCTCTGCCTTCCCTCGTCCCCTAGACAGCGGGGAAATCGCCCCGGCTCCCGGGCTGCGAGAGGTCCGGTGACGCCCGAAACCCCGGGACCTCTCGCAATCGTAACCTATTGACACACCAAGAGTTACAGAAAGGAGGTCGCAACCATGAGCACCAACCGCCCCCCTGGACACGTACCTCTCGCAACCGCTTTCATAACACTTTGTCCCCAAACCACTTGCAACGCATGCCTTATCCGCGGCTGAAAAGC
>JBBIQF010000589.1:0-3902 GCA_037442445.1 Planctomycetaceae bacterium | reverse complement strand
GGAGTAGATCACGGCCGATCCATCCACGACCGGCGTTACCGCGTTGACCGCCCGGCCTGCCACGGGCGTGGGCACCTGCCAGAGGAGCTTGCCATCGGCCAGGGCCAGGCCCACCAGGCTTTTCTCGGTCTGCACCACGACTTGCGCCGTGCCCTCGATGTTGGCCAGCACGGGCGAGGCGTAAGCCGGCCCATCGCCCGACCACTTCCACTTCACCTGGCCGCTGGCCAGGTCAAGCCCCAACACCGTCCCGCGGTCCCGCCCGCCAAGGTGCGCCACGCACAAACCATTGGCCACCAGGGGCGACATGGCGGTAAAGTACGCTGGCACTTCGGTGAACTCGGTAATCTGCCACAAGCGTTTGCCGGTCGCCGCGTCGAAGCAGGAGAGCACCCCGCCGACGCCCAGGGTGACGACTTTGCCCTCGGCCACGGTAGGCGAACTGCGGGGACCGGGATGCGACGCTGCCGGGCCGGTCACCGCCCGCGCCGCGTACTTCGCCTGCCACACCACCTTGCCATCCGCCGCCGACAGGCAGGAGAGCACCTCTTCGCCCCCTTGCCGGGTGAAGGCATACAGCCGGCCACCCACTAGCGCCGGCGTGGCATCGCCCTGGCCGACGGACACCTTCCACTTCGCTTCCAGCCTGCTCGGCCAGCTCTTGGGGGCCGTGAACCCCACGACCTTGCCATCGCGGTTCGGCCCCCGCCACTGCGGCCAGTCGTGGGCCCGGCTCGTCCCCTGGCCAAATACCACCCCGGCGCACACCGCCACAACGCACCACCACTGCGCGCGAACCATTGCCGTCCCTTTCCTGTTTCAAGCGACCAAGATACTCCGATGCCACCCAATCGACGTGCTCCCCCTGAGCGCAACACGATAGCACGCCTGCAAGCGGGCAACCAGGGGGGCCGTTACGGCCTGGCTCGGAACCTATGGCCTACCTACCGGCTGGGCGGGAAGCCGCCCAGGGCCACCTTGGGACGCTCGCCGGCCCCGGCCCGGATGAGATAGTCCAACACGTGCCGCAGCGTGGGGAAATCGTCCAGCGAAAGGTTCGGGTCCGGCTGGATGTCGAAGTACTCGCCCAACTCGCCAAACAACTGGGCCTTCTTGATGCTGTCGATGCCCAGGTCCGCTTCCAGGTCCGCATCCAGCTCGACAATCTCCGGCGGATAGCCCGTCTGCTCGACCACGAAGTTCACCAGAAACGACTCCAATTCGCTGGCGGCCGGGGCGGCCTTGGGGCTGGGAGCCGGGGAAACCGCGGCCGGCGGCACCGGCGGGGACCCAGTAGCCGCGGGTACCGGGGCCAGCGGGGGCAGCGGGCTGCAAGCAACGGGCGGTGCGCTGAGAACTGGGGCCGCGGGTGCAAGCGGTTCTTGTACCCCGGGTTGGAGGTCCTCGCTGGGGTCGCTGGCAGGCGGGTGCGTGTCCGCAGGCGATCCGGCTGCCGCCCGGCGCCGCATGGCTTCGCGCCGCCGCAGTGTGGCATCGAAGTACAGAATCCGCGAGGCTGCGTCGTTGGAGCCGGTCACAGCCGAAACCTCCTCGCTGGCAGTCAAGGGTGAGTGGGCAGTGGAAATCACGGGTGCGCCTCGCTCCATGAGGACATGGTACACAGGTTCATCTCCGCCGCACGAGTTGACGGCGGCGATCTCCGTAGTGGCCGAGTTGCCGGCCACGATAGGTTGGGCATGTGCGGGCAGTTGGATGCGTGGGGCACTGGCCACTACGAAATCGGCCGGCCGGTCCAGCGGTGCCACGGGGGCCACCTGCCGGGCATCGAGTTCCAGGGCCGCCTTGATGAGCGACGCCGCCCCGGAGGCGCCGCCGGTGTTGCCGATCTGGCCAATGAGCGTGCCCAGGCACAGGGGCGTCTTGCGTGCCGCGGCATAGGTGCGGGCCAATGCGCCGAGTTCCTCGGCATCCAGCCGGGGGTTGCCCGTGCCCAGGGTTTCCAGCACGGCCACATCGGCCGGCGCGATGCCTGCGGCGGCCAGCGCCCGGCGGGCGGCTTTCTCGATGCTTTCGGCCCGCGTGGCCGCATAGGCGGCCCCTATGCCGCGGATGGTCGCCAGCACCCGGTCGCCGTCGCGCCGGGCATCTTCCAGGCGCTTGAGCAACAGCACGCCGCAGCCCTCGCCCGGCACCGCGCCGGCCGCATGAGCATCGAACGGTGCCGGGGGCCGGCCGGTGCCCAACGCCCCCAACTGGTTCCACACGATGTACGTGGCCGGCGACATGGCCTGCTGGGCCCCCACGCAGATCATCAGGTCGCAATGGCCGGCCAGAAGCAGATCGTTTGCGCAGGCCAGGGCGGCCAGGGCTGAAGCCGTCCCCGCATCCACCGCCACCCCGCCCCCCATCAGATCGAAGGTCTTGGTGATTCGCGAGGCCAGCACGTTGGCCGTAAAGCTGCCCGTCTCGTCCAATAGCGCCGGCATGTGGCACAAGAGCGCGTCGTAGAACTCGGCGGTTGCCCGGTCCACGGCCGGTTCGGGCAGGCCGTGCTGGCGGAGCACCTCGGCTAGCGTCCTTTGCAGGCGCGGCCACTGGAGGGCCACCGCCAACTGCCCCGAAAAATCGCCGCCAAAGATGGTACCCACGACCACGCCGGTCCGCTTGCGGTCCAGCGGCCGCTGGTGATAGCCCGACTGCGCTAGCGCCTGATCCACCGCGTCGAGGATCATGAATTGCAGCGGGCTGGCCTGCTGGATCTGCTTGGGCGGAATCTTGTGCGTGCGCCAATCGTACTGGAAATCGGTGATGAAACCGCCCAGCGTGTTGGGGATCGCCCAGGGGTCCGAGCCATCGCCGCGATAGTAGCCGGGGGTCCAGCGGCCGGGAGGGACTTCGGTCCGGGCATCGCCCCCGGACATCACCAACTGCCGGAAGGCGTCGATGGTCCGCGCGCCGGGGAAGATGGCCCCCGTGCCCACCACCGCCACCGCCCGATCGGCCGGAGCAAGCCGCCGGTTCGTGCGGCGCGGCACGCGGGCAGGTCCAAACGCCGGGCGCAAGGGCGGCACGAACTCGTCCACCACCACGTGGACGTTCATCCCGCCGATCCCGAAAGCGTTGACCGCCGCCCGCCGGGGTGCACCGCCGGCCGGCGCAGGCCACTCCCGGGCGCCGCGCGGCACGAACACCGGTAGCCGGTCCCATTCCACTTGCCGGTTCAGCGGCCGATCGTCGATCCCCGGCGGGATCGTGCGGCGCGAAAGGGCCAGCACCACCTTGGCCAGCGAGGTCGCCCCCGCTGCCTCCAGGGTATGCCCCACGTTGGCCTTCACACTGCCGACCGCGATTTTCCGGCCCGGTTCCACCTCGGGGCCGAAGACCTCGGCCAGGGCGGCCAGCTCCGTGGCATCGCCCAGGGCGGTCGACGTGGCATGGGCTTCGATGTACTGGACCTGCCGGGGCGACACCGCATCGCTATAAGCCCGGCGCATCGCTTCCACCTGGCCCTCCTTGCGGGGCGCCCACAGGCTCTTTCCGCGGCCGTCGGTCGAGATGCTCACACTGGGGATGACGGCCAGCACCCGGTCGCCGTCGGCCAGGGCCCGGTCGAGCATCTTGAGGACCAGCACCACATAGCCCTCGGCCACCACCAACCCGTCGGCCTCGTCGGAAAAGGGGAACGACCCCCGCCGGGAAAGCGATTGCGCCTGCGAAAACAACACCAGGGTGTCGCTGTGGAAGTACGACGCCCCGCCCGCCAGGGCCATGTCGATGCTGCCCGACTGCAGGGCCCGCACGGCCTGCACCACCGCATGAAGCGACGAGGCGCAGGCGGCGTTGAACACCATGGCCGGCCCGTCCAGATGAAAGAACTTCGCGATCAGCCCGGCCGCAAGGTTGGCGCTCAAGAAAGGACCGCGGGGCGTCATGGCGGGACT
>JBBIQF010000588.1:764-3908 GCA_037442445.1 Planctomycetaceae bacterium | reverse complement strand
CATTTGCCATTGGCTGGGACCGCTGGGGCAGCCACGAGCAGCGTGGACGTTGCTTCGCGCTGGCCGGTGCGGCCATCTTGCCCTCCCGCTACCCCCAATTTTGAGGGAATCGTCACCGTGGCGGGCGAAAGCCAGTCACCTTGTTGAGGGGGAATATCTACTTTCGGGGGACTTTACCCCCGGGTTTAGTCGTATAATTCCAATAGCGGCCGGGCAGCGCAGGAACATTTTGAAGTTGAGGCATTATTTGCGATGAACGATCCCCTGCACGCGCCGCTATCGTGTTCCAGCCCCGATGAAGGGGTGCGGAACCCGCCGCCGGCCGACCGGCCCGCTCAGGGTCCGGGCGCCGTGGAGTGCTACCGCACCCTGTTCGATTATCTGCCCATTCCGGTTTGGGAAGAGGATTGGACCGAGGTCATCCAATATGTTTCGGAGGTGGCCTCGCGGGGAGTCACGGACCTGGAGGAGTTTCTCCGCGAGCATCCCGAGGTGCTGGCCGAGTGCGATCGCAGGCTGCGGATTATGGACGTCAGCCGGGCCACCCTGGAGTTGTTCGGCGCCAGGACCCGCGAGGAACTCGTACGCGAGCGGCCTCGGTTATTCACCGACCGGTCGCTGGCCACCTTTCGCCAATCGGTTGTCGCGGTGTGGCAAGGCAAGTCCTCGTTCCAGGCCGAGACCAGCGTGCGAACCCTTTCCGGCCGCGAAATCGAGGTCCAGTTCACGCTCCGCCTGGTGGCCGACCCCGAGCATCAGCGCTCCCTGGGGTTGGCGTGCCTGGTGGATATCACCGATCGCAAGCAGACCGAGCTAGCCTTGCGGCGCGAACGCAAGACCCTGGAAGAAATGCTCGAACTCCAGGAGCACGAGCGGCGCCTGATCGGTTACGAGATCCACGACGGGCTGGCCCAGCAGCTCAGCGGGGCGATGATGTTCCTGCAAGCGTTCCGCGATCAGTTCGCCGAGCGGCCTAGCGAACAGTGGAAAAGCTTCGATCAGGGGTTGCAGGCACTCTCGGAAGCCACGGCCGAAGCCCGCCGGCTGATCGACGACCTCCGCCCCGTGGTGCTCGAAGAGGGGGGCATCGTGCCGGCGCTTGAGGATCTTATCGAAAAGCTGCACGCCCGCTTCGGCATGGAGATCGAGTACGTTGCCGACGCCCAGTTGAGCCGCTTGGCGCCCCTTCATGAGTTCGTGGTGTTCCGCATCGTGCAAGAGGCATTGACCAACGCGCGGCGACACAGCCGCACCAAAAGGGTCCGCGTGGAACTGCGGCAGTGCGACGACCGGTTGTATCTGGAGGTCCGCGACTGGGGCGTGGGGTTCGATCCGCAGAGGGTTCCGCCCGGCCATTACGGCTTGGAAGGTATCCGCGAGCGGAGCCGCCTGCTGGGCGGGCGGGTCGAAATCCAGAGTGCCCCAGGCGAAGGGACCCGCCTGGCCCTGGAGGTCCCGGTGGAACGGCCACCGGCGTCTGAAGAGTAGGCCCCAGGGCCTGTAGGCCGTAAAGGCCTGCCGGGGGGTGGGCAAAGCGGCGCTCGAGCCGGCCCAAGCCGCAAGAACCTCGCCCCCGCCGTTTTCGCCCAGAGCGCAAGAAAGCGCCGTTTTCCGCTGGCGAAGTGGGGGTTGCCCTAGTGTTCCGGCTTCCGGGCGCAAGAAAACGCCGAGGCCGGGAGGGCCTTCGCGGTTCAAGACCCTTCCGGCCTCTGGTCGTCACCAGGCGCGTTTGCCGCGCGGGACGGGCCGCATGCATGTGCACGCTCTACAGGTCATCCGGGGCATTGGGCGGGATGGACCCCTTGGGGCAAGGCGTCCTCGCGCGGTACGCGCGCTGGCCGAGTTGCAACGCTGTGTGTCGACATAGGATGACGCATGGGATGCGACGAATTGTCCGGCCAGCCGTGCGGGCCACCTCCTTTCTCCTCGCCGGAGGAACGCGGCCGAGGGCTCAGGGGCCTTGATGGCAAGGGCGGCGCCCTCTGCCGCATCGGGTCCATGGGGATGGGAAGGGTGGACAGTGGCGGGCGTCTCGGCACCGCGCCGAGCGCCCGCCATCCCAGGCCCGGACCGTGCCCGCGCCGCGGGAGCTGTGCCGCACGGCCGGCAACAACGCGCGCCGTGGCTCACTTCCGCACCTCGTCCTGCCTGTGGCGGGCGGCGCTGGTTGCTCCGCGTGCCCGGCGTGCGCCGTGCCCAAAACGCCGGGCACTCAACTAATACCCGATGATTGCAGAAAGTCAAAGAAAAAGCCGATTGAAAATTCTTTGCGTCCGCTGGGGCAAGTTGGGCTAGCTGTACCAGCGCCGCCGCGCCGCTTCCAACAGCGCGAAGATGTGCCGCGCCTCGTGTTCGGCAGTCTGGCTGGGAAGATGTTCGATCCACCGGGCGGGCAGCCCCCGCCGCCCATATAGCGCGCCCATGCACGCACCCACGATGGCCGCAATCGTGTCGTTATCGCGAGTGTCGTTCACCGCCCGCACGATTGCCTCTTCCGGATCATCTCCCCGGGCCATGAGCACGTACACCACGCTGGGCAAAGTCTCCAGCAGATAAGCCCCCGACCGCCACTGGTCGCAGGCATCCAGGGTGGAAAGCCCCGCGCGGTAGGCCTCCGTCACCTTTTCCTCGACGAATTGCCACAGCGGGCCCTCATACCCGAAGAACTTCCCCCCGCGGACCCGGTAGCGCGTCGGCCCCTCGACCTGCTTCATCACCGAGACGAAGGCCTCCGGCCACCAGGCGGCCCGGGGGGGCGACCGCATGCCCAGCAGTTTCCACAGAACGCTCACCAGGGCGAGGCACGAGGCCGTCGAGCCGGCGTCGTTATGGGTGATCATGGCCGACAGCGCTGTATCGACCCACAGCTCCGCCGTGGCCGTGCGCAAATGCGGGATGAGCATCGGGGCAATACGGACCAAGGCCCCGTTCCGCGCCGACTTCGGCCCGCTCTGGTACCAAGGCAATCCCGAGCGGTAATTGCTGATGAACCGGCGCACGGTCATCCCCCGGCCGAACACGTGGTGGTGCGAGAAGTCCTCGGCCAGGCGCTCGGGGTTGAAGCCGTCGTCTTCCAGCATCCGTTCCAGGGTGCGGAAAGCCAACTGGAGGTCGTCCGACGCCAACCCCGCTGGAGCGAACCCG
>JBBIQF010000588.1:0-754 GCA_037442445.1 Planctomycetaceae bacterium | reverse complement strand
ACTTGTTCCGAAGGTAATCGCGGATCTCGCCGTGCACCACCCGGCGCTTGCGCGGCAGCCACCCCTCGCTGGGAGTGCCGAGCGATACGCCCACCACCAGGCCCAGCATCATCCCCTCGACCTTGTCGAAGTCGAAGTCCGGCAACAAGGGTTCCGGGGGCGTATCGAAGATCGGCCCGCGCACCAGGTCGATTCCCCCGCTGGCGAACAGGCTTTCCAAGGTTGCGCGGGTGCTGGAAGGTGCTTCGGGCATGGTGTGGCACATTCACGGCGCCAAGGATCGCCATAGCCGGCCGGCATCACGCCGGCCCTGTGTGCATGTTGTTTAACGCACCCGCCGCCTTTGTGCAATAACAGGCCCGCGGGAGGGGCGGGCCGCTCTCGGGAGCGCATGGTACGCGGCGAATTGACCGGGCGGGCCCTGCCCGTTACTTTGGCCCGCGGGCCTGTAACGGCCGGTTACAATTTGCGTGTTGGAGGTACCTATGCGGTTCGTGTGGCAAAGCGTGCTGGTTGTGTCGGCGGTGCTGGCGAGTGGGCCGGCCGCTCCGGGGGCCGAGGTCCTCCGCTTGAGCGTGGTTTCGCAGGTTTGGAGCCCCCAGGGCCGGACGCTGGCCGCCGTGCTCGCGCACCTGGACGCCGCGGCAGCCCAGGGGGCCCACTTGGTGCTGTTGCCGCAAGAGTGCGTCGAGACGCCGGGGGAACCCATCCCCGGCCCGACCACCCAGGCGGGGTCCCAGCCCCCCGCCCGGCC
>JBBIQF010000587.1:0-3928 GCA_037442445.1 Planctomycetaceae bacterium | reverse complement strand
TCTCGCCGCACCCCGCACGCTCCTTGCCCTTGAGCATCCGGAAGGGCCCAGGCGGTGAACGGTTACCCGATAGGCGTTGGGCCCTCCGCTCGGCTTGGCCGCCGCATCTGTCTGCTGGCCTCCCAAATGCCGGTCCCGGACCGGCTGCAACCGTTACGATTGCGCCAACAGAAAAATCCCGCCTGGCCGCTCAATTTGCCAGAACCGCACGTCTTTCCCAGCCGGTCAAGTCTAACTCTCTTGGCGGCCGATGGGTTCAGTGTCCCGGGTAACCGTGTTGGGTAAGGTGCGTGCCCGGCACGCCCGCCAAACGTATTGCCCCCCAATCGCGGGAGCACGCCCATGGCACGAGCCAAGAAGTCGTCTGCAAAACGTCCGTCGGGAACCAAAGCAGCCAAGAATCACGCCACTCCAAGTGTTGCCTCCCAAACGGCTGGGGCCGGAACAGAGCCCAACGTGTCCAACGGCGTGGTTACCGTCGATCGGCGGACCGGTGGCGACCGCCGCAAGACCCCCGATCGCCGCAAGCAGAACGTCCCCGTGGCGGTCGAGCGCCGCAAGCTCCAGCGGCGGGCCAAGGTCAATCGCCGGCGCCAAATCGACCCCACCACCTGCGAACGCGATTACACCGCCGATGAAATCGAGTTCATGAACGCCCTCGACCAATACAAGCGGGCCAGCGGGCGGATGTTCCCCACGTGCAGCGAGATACTCGAGGTCATTCGCAAGCTCGGCTACGAGAAGCGCCCCACGCCGGTGGTCCAGGATCCGCTGGCCCTGCCGGCCATCCCCGTGGCCGATATCTTCTGCCCCGCACGCTCCGGCTGAGCGGCGCAACGTGCGGTTCGGGCGAGCCCGCCGCAAGCCTACACCCGTGGGAGCGTGGCCGCCCCGGCCGCACAGGGGCCGGCAAGATGCCCGCGCTCCACCATCGGGTCCGCGCTCGGCTGGCACGCGCTCGCACCGCGCGGATCAACCCGGCCGCTCGTGGCATGACCCTATCCTGCCGCTGGAACTCGGCCGGGCCACGGCGGCGTAAAACGCCGTTCGATCCACCGGTACGACAAGTCGCCCAAAAGCAGCGATGCCGTCACGGCCAGGGCCAGGAACAGGGCGATCGAGGCGGGCCCGCCCGCCACCAGCCCGGCGGCCGGAACAAGTACGCGCTTCAGCCCGAACAGCACCAGCGGATGCCACAGGTACAGGCTGTAGCTGATATCGCCCAGGTATTGGAAGGCGCCCGCGCCCAACAGCCGGCATACCAGGCCGCGGTTGCCCACGATGGCCACCAAAGCCCCCAGGCCGCACAGCAGCGACACCGCAAACGCCGTCTCGAAGAAGAGGCAAAGCCCCGCCAGCCCCAACAAATCCAGCGCAGGGATCCGCCGGAGGGCTTCCGTAACGCCCCGATGCCGGCGCTGGAGCCACCAAACCAGCACCCCGACCGCGAAGAATGCCGTCCGCGGGTGCCGGCACACCACCCCGGCCACCACTGCCAGCCAGCCGGCCAGGCCCAACGCTTTCCGCCATCGAATGCGCTGGTGCCCAATTACCCAGGCTGCGGCAGCCAAGAGGTAAAACGCCATCTCCAGGCTCAGCGTCCAGGCCACGATGTTGGCAATCGGTAGCTCGAACAACCCGGGCAGCAGCAGCAAATTGGAAAAGAAGTGCCACAACCAGCCGGGCAGATCCAGGTCCGCCATCCAGCCGTATCCCATCCAGGGCCCGAGGGCAAAAATCACCCCATGCGGCACGAGGAAGGCGGGGTAGATGCGCAACAGGCGATGCGCCAAGAACCGGGCGGCGCTGCGATGCCGCGCCAGGCTGCCTGCGATCAAGTAACCGCTGATCAAGAAAAACAGCTCGACACCGCGATGCCCAAGGGCGAACAGCCGCTCCAGCCGGCCCGCCACCCCCGCGGGATCCACAAGCCCCCCCGTTACCAGAGCTCCGTGGAGGTGCAGGGCAAGGACCATGCTGGCCGCTAGGCCCCTCAAGCCGTGGATCGAGGGGTTGCGCTGCCGCATGGTTTCCGAGCCGGTTCCGCCGTCCCGCAGTGCGCAAGCCATCGGCTGGTCCATGGCGGGCCTTTTCGCAAAGTCCGGCCGCCGGGTCAAGGCCGAACATGCGCGCAAACGGCGGCCCATCGCGGGAGCCGTTGTCTGAATGGCTGTCCCAGGCAAGGCATGGGTTTCTTCTTTCCGCTTTCCAGAGCTACAATGAGGTGCAATCGCGCGCTGGCCGACCTGGAGGGTTTGGCCCGCTATTGCGCACGAGGCGGCGGAAATGATCGCGCTTGACAAGCAGGGGGTCTTCGCTTTGATCCGGCAGCACCGGGCCCAGATCCGCCGATTGGGGGTGCGGCGTTTGGGATTGTTTGGCTCATTCGCCACAGGGCAGCCGTCCCCCGAGAGTGATATCGATCTGCTTGTCGAGTTCCACCAGGGCTGCAAATCCTTTGATGCCTTCCTGGAACTCGCGACGCTGCTGGAGGCGTGCCTGGGCAGGAAGGTCGAACTGGTAACTCCCGAAGCACTCAGTCCTCATCTCGGCCCGCACATTCTGCGCCAGGTGGAGCATGTCCCCCTCGACGATTGAGTACCTTCGGCACATCCTGGATGAGACAGAGTATCTCTTGCGGTGCAAAGAAGGTCTTGCCCGCGAACGATTCCTGGCCGATGCCACCTTGAAGCGGGCATTTGTTCGCAGCATAGAGATCGTAGGCGAAGCCGCGAACCGCATCCCGGATGAAATCAAACACAGACATCCTGAGGTTCAATGTCGGGCCACGCGGTCGGCGATGGCCTTGTACGGCCAGTGGCGGATGGCCAGGGCGAAGCCCAGGTGCTGGCACAGCGTCGGGCGAGTGCCTTGCTGCGAGGCGCTCGTCTCACGATCAACATCCCGGCCTGCTCCGGATGGCTTCCGCGACGGCTTGTTCGCAAGCATCAGTAGACTTCGTCGTGGGTACCCAAGGCGAGCAGAAGGATGGCTTCCTGGCCCTCGTGCTGCACGTACTCGAAGACGATACGCAGATCGTAGCCGGCGCTGCACGCCCAACAGCCCGACAACGCACCGCGCAACTTGTGGGTCCGCAGTGACGGATGATCGGCGTCGGCCGACAATTGCTCGAGCGCGGCCTCGATCGATGCTGCTGTCTCGGGGTGTGCCTTCAGCCACTTCCGAAGGTCTCGCCCGAACGCCGGCGAACGTAAAAGCGCGCGCCTCACGATTGCGCCTCGCGCACCACCTCGGCCGCGGTCATCGGTCGGCACTGTCCCGCGATGAATTCCTGGCGGGCCTGCGCGACGGTCGCAGCGACCCGTTCCCGTCCCCGCTCAGCCAGGCGGCGGTTCAAGATAGCCACCAACTCCGCCTGGGCGTCCTCATCGAGTTGTTCAACGGCCTCGAGGATTTCGGCAAAGGTGGCTGGCTGGCTCATAGTAACCTCCCAGACCAAGTTCTCAGGCGCGCGAGGTCCGACCAATACGGGGTCGCCAGCAGGCTCCCATCGCATAGCGCATTATACCGGAGCGCCCCATTGGCCAATCCAGTCGGGGAAATATCCTCTCGGAAAATCTGCCGCCAACGCCTTCTATCCCAATTATGAATACATCGCAGCAATGGCGATGGGGAGGCGCTGGGGGGGTGGCCCACCGGGCCCCGTTCTGCCGGCGTTCCGGCAGCCACGCCCCGCTATCCCGTTTTTCGTTGTTGGCTACCTCCGCTTGGCCACCTGGCGGACCTGGCCATCCTGGATTTCCAGCACCAGATCGGCCAGTTGTTCCGCTTCGGAGCGGTTGTGGGTGACATGCAAGACGGTGGCCTGGCTTTCGGCCCGCACGGCGCGGAGCAGATCGTACATTTCGCTGCGGGTTTCTTCATCCAGGGCGCTGAGGGGTTCGTCCAGGACCAAGACGCCGGGGCG
>JBBIQF010000586.1:0-3945 GCA_037442445.1 Planctomycetaceae bacterium | reverse complement strand
TTGGGCACCACCGTGGCTGCGGCTACGAAACGCGTGGGGGCATCGAGCAGGATGCGGTGGTCGCGGTCGATCACGCCGGTCCGGAACGTCAGCGACGAAAGATGCCCTTCGCCGGTGGCCCGCAGGCTGAGGATGAACCGCCGCGCCCCCTCGGGCAGGTTCGACTGGTCGGGGTGCCAGACGATCGAGGGGTTGAACAGCGCCGACGATTCCAGCGAGTATTCCTGCGTGAAATAGGCCCCGATAAGCAGTCGGCGGTTCTCGGACAGGACCTGGTCGGTCAGCAGGTATTGCTTTACATGCTCGAACCGCTGGAGGAAGAACTGCCGCGTCTTGTGGTGCCGGCCGCGGAACTCCTCTTCCACCGCGTGGAGTTCTCGGTCCACCTCTTCTTCGGAAAGGGACATCAACCGGGCGATGATCTTCAGCCGGCGATGGGGATCCAGGGGTTCGAAGGGGCGGAACAAGACCCGGGTGTTGTTGGGGCGGAGCACGATCCCGGTCCGCACGACCTCCACAGCGTAGCCTCCCTCAGTGCCGATGCCAAACCGGTCCGCTGCCCGCCACGGCCCGAGGCCGCGGCCGACAAGGGGACGATTCTAGAAACCGGCCCGTTTAGCCGACAACCTCGGGTCGGGGAGCGGCCGCACCGTCAGTCCGTGGGGTTCGCGAAACGCGGAGTTCCGCCGCCTGGCCCTGGGCAAACGAGGCCAGCGAGTTTTCCATCATGGTCATTTCCACCAGGGCCAAAAGGAAAGCCAGCGTCGATTCCGCCCCCTGGTTTTGGTTCACCCGATCGGGGTGGAGGCCATCGCAGCATCCGCCGGTCGAGGGGTCATACAAGGGCAAGCCCAGGTCATTGCGCCCCAAAAACCACGAGAAGGCCCGCCGCGCCTGGCGCAGCCAGTACTCGTCTTGGGTCGCCTGCCAGGCAGCGATGCAGGCCGAGACCATCGAATGGGCCTCGATCGGCTGCTGGTCGAAGTGGGCCTGATGCGCATTGCGGCGGTAGAAGCCGTTGGAGCCGATCGGCCGGAAATGCCCCGCCGGCGAGGTCTGGACGTCCGCCAGCCACCGCAGGCTCTGCAAGCCCACTTCGATGGCCGGCGGCCTTCCGCTGAGGATCAGGGCCTGCGGCAGCCGGGCGTTGTCGTAGGCGACCACGTCTTCGAACCACGGCCAGTCGTCGCTGCTGGCCTGCTCGAAGCACCGCAGCAACCGGCCCACCAGCTCGTTGCGCATCTGATCCGCCACCCGATCGCCGGTGAATCGCCGCAGATACTCGTGGATGCCCAAAAGCGCCAAGGCCCATGCCCGCGGCGAGGTCGATTCGGCCAGGGCGGGGATGGCCTGGTCGAACAACTGCGCGGCCCAGCACTGGCGGTCGCGGCGTTCGGAGCGGCCCACGCACATCCCCAGGGCCCACACGGCCCGGCCCAGGCAGTCCTCCGACCCCACCTCGTCCCGCCACTGCCGGTCGAAGCCCAGGAAATTGTGGAACCGGCGGCGCTGCCGGTCGAATGCAAATTGCAGGAAAGCCGCGTACCGGGTGCCCACGGCCCGGATTTCCGGATTGTCCTGCCCCAATTCCTCCAACAACGTGCATAGCACCAATGCCCGCGCGTTGTCGTCGGTGCAATAGCCCTCCTCGAAGTTCGGAATGTTGTACGTGGCGTGCTGGAGCAGGCCGGTCGAATCGGTCATGCGGAGCAGGTGGTCGAGCCTTAGTGCCGGCAGCTCCAGGCGGCGCTCCTCCAGGGTGCGCATGGCCAGCGGCCGCATGGGCCGCTCCAGACGCGCCCGCCGGGCCCGCTGGAACGACTCCATATACAGATGCGCCACATGGCTCCACACCATCTCCCGCCCCAACAGATAGGCCCGCTTGCGCATCGCATGGCGCCCCGCCTCGTCCCGCAGCAGCGACAGCACCGCCTCGGCCAGCGCGTCCGGGTCGCGGAAGGGCACCAGCACACCCCGGCCGTCGGCCAGCAGCTCCTCCGCGTGCCAGTACGGCGTGGAGATGACCGCCTTGCCGCACCCAAAGGCGTACGCCAGCGTGCCCGAAGTGATCTGCTCCGGGTTCAGGTACGGCGTGACATACAGGTCTGCCGCCCCAAGGAACTCCGTCAGCTCGCTCAGCTCCACAAACCGGTTGTAGAACACGACGTGCTTCTGGATGTTGAGGTCCTCGGCCAGCCGCTCCAGCGACAGCCGGTAAGACTCGCCCTGCTCGCGGAGCAGATTGGGGTGGGTGGCCCCCAGAATCAGGTACGTCACGTTGGGGAACTCGGCAATCACCCGGGGCAACGCCCGGAGCATGTATTCGATCCCCTTGTTGGGCGACAACAAACCGAACGTCAGGATCACCAGCCGGCCTTCCACCCCGAACTGGTCCTTGTAGAAATTGGGGTCCACGAAGGGCATATCGGGGATGCCGTGGGGGATGAGGTCGATCTTTTCCTCGGGCACCCCGTAAATCTCGCGCAAGAATGCCTTGCCCCGCTCCGACATCACCACCACGCGGGTGGACAGATCGGCCAGTTGCACCAGCACCCGCCTCTGGTCGCGATCGGGATTGCGCAAGATGGTATGCAGGGTGGTGACCACCGGCATGCGGAGGTCGCGGAGCAGCGCCAGCACGTGGCTGCCCGCCGGCCCTCCATAGATGCCGTACTCGTGCTGCACGCATACCACATCCACATCGGCGAAGTTGAGGAAATCGGCGGCCCGGCGGTAGGCGGCCAACTCCTGCTCGGCCAGCTCGAACCGGACCTCGGGCGGATACTCGTACCCTTCGGGCTGATCGTTAACCGAGGCCACCAGGCATTCGATGTGCCGGTATTGCGAGGCCACGGCCGTGCACAAATCTCGCGTGAAAGTGGCAATGCCGCACTGCCGCGGCACGTAATCGCCCAGGAATGCGACCTTGCGGATATCGTCGTGGCGCGTCATGCTCGTTCTCCCATATCAGGGTGCGGATGCAACAGGTTCCATGACCGCCTCCAGCTCCTGCCGCGACCATTCCACCACGGCGGTGCAGGTGTCGGCGGCCCCGTAGTACACCAGCAGGGTCTCCCCGCGGTCCACCAGGCCCGTGGGGAAGACCACGCCCGGTACAAACCCGCGTTCTTCCTCCTCAGTCTCAGTCTGCGGGGCCAGCACAGGCCGGCTCCGCCGCAGCACGCGGGCCGGATTGTCGGCCGAAAGCACTAGCGCGCCGGCCTGATACCGGCCGATATCGTGCGGCCGCTGGCCCGGCGCGACCCCATGATAGATCAGCAGCCAGCCTTCGGCAGTTCGCAGGGGTGGCGGGCCGGCCCCGGTGCGTGCCGATTCCCAGTGCCCCAGCGGCCAGACCAGCGGACGATGGCCCCCCCAGTGCTCCAAATCCGAAGAGAACGCCAGCCACATGCCCGGCGGCCCAAGCGGCGTCGCCGGCGCAGGCCGGTGGATGGCCGCCCACCGCCCCCCCACCCGCTCGGAAAGCAATACCACGTCCTTGTTTTCCGGCGCGAAAATGATGCCGTGCCGGTGGAAGCTTTCAAAATCGTCGGTCGAGGCCAGCGCTGTGGCCACCCCCCAGCGCGAGACCGCCACGTAGGTAACCCAGTAGCGGCCGTCCAGCCAGGTGATGCGCGGGTCCTCGATGCCGTATTCCTCCCACGGCGATTGGGGCACCAGGGGGGTCGCGCCCCACGCATCGACGTGGAAACCATCGGCACTGCGGGCGATGCGGAGATGCGAGGCGAACGTCAGTCGCACCTGCCCCGTGGACCGCAGCCGGACTACCCGCGGGTCGATCCACTGCACCTCGGCCTCGGGGACCCAATCGGTCACCAGCCGACCTTCGGACCAGCGCGGAAGCCCCACCCAACCTGCCCACGCCTCGGGCCGCTCGGCCACTCTGACAAGCAGAACCACCGCGCCGCGGTGGGCGGCCACCCC
>JBBIQF010000585.1:0-3956 GCA_037442445.1 Planctomycetaceae bacterium | reverse complement strand
GCGGCATGGCTTGCGCAATGGGCCCTTTGGGTCCGCGTGTTGGCCCCCGCCGTCGACCAAAACGTGGAAAAGACGCTTTCCGCCATCGGCCAGCGCCAGTCCGGCCGCAAGGCCGACCTCCAGCCCCTCGAAACCCTGTGGAGCGACCCGCTGATCAAAGATGCCTGGCTGGTCGAGCTGGACGACGGCCGCCGCTACTACACCCTCCAACCGCTGCCTACCCAAAGAGCTCTTGGCGAGGTACCCACCGTGGAGGACTTCGAGTTCAAGGAGCGCAAAGTCCGGCTGCCTGATTCCCACGTGCGGTGGAAGGGCCGGGCCCCGCAAAGCGTGCTGTCCGAAAGGGTCCGCCAGGAGTTGGCCTCGCTCGACCGCCAGGGCTGGGAAGAAACCTTCAGCACGGTGCTCGACCTCCTTGTGGCTAGGCCCAAGAGCGATGGGCCGGCCATCGAGCCCCTTTTGCGCTATACCCTGCTTGGGCGGACCTTGGCCGTGGCCCGGGCCGGCAGCTATCCACTGGCCACCGCCTGGGAAGATGTCGATCGCAAACTGGCCGCCCTGGCCATCCCCGGCAACCTGAACTGGCTAAAGGGCGAGGACTCGGCCATTGTCCAATACCGCAAGCAGGTCGAAGAACTGCTGGCCACCTTGACCGACTCGCAGGACCGCCGGCGCCGGGTGCGCGAGCTGGCCGCCCAAGTGGACCAGGCCCGCTTGCCCGAACTGCACTGGGTAGGCGTGCTGGTCCGCGAGGACCAAGGCTGGACGCTCTTGGCGCCGGCGGGCCAGCCGCCACCGGCCGCCGGCAGCGAACTGTTCTGCCTGGCAGGTGGCAGCGCCGACAGCGCCACCGTAATCCGCGTGGGCCGGGTGCGGGAAGACGGCATCCAATGGGAATCCCAGGTGCCCGGCGGCTTGGTCGCCGGCCGGCCCGTGGCAGCCACCGCCCTTTCACCATAAACCACAAACAACCCTCTGCGCCTAAGGAGAAACTGATGAGCGATTTGTATTACGTGCGGATTCGCGGGTCGGTCGTCGGGCCGTTTCGCCTCGAACAGGTGCGGCAACTGATCGAGCGCGGCAAAGTCAGCCGGCTGCACGAGCTTTCCACCGATCGCCAGACATGGCGCCCGCTGCGGGAGTTCCCCGAGCTGGCCGTGGCACCTGCCCCCTCGGCCAGCAGCTCTTCCCTCGAACTGAGCGACGACGCAACGGCCGCGCCCCAAGAGAACCAGCCGCCTCCCCCGGTAACGAAGCAACTCTGGCACTACGACGACGGAGGGCAACCCGCCGGCCCGGTGGACGAGGCGGCCATCGCCGCCCTGCTGGCCTCCGGACGCATCACCCGAACCTCGCTCGTCTGGACCCGCGGTATGACGAGCTGGCAGCCCATCGAAAACACCGCGCTGGCCTGGCTTCTACCAGGCCAGGCCAACGGGTCTCCAGGCGACTCCGGCGAAACAATTTCCGGCCCTGATGGCGCGCGTCTGCCGCGGACATTGATCGAGGCGGCAACGTCGATCGCCCCGTGGGCGCGGCTAATGGGCATCGGATCCCTGTTCCTTTTTGGGGCTTGGGCGATCGGCCAGGTGCTGGCGATATTCTACCTCCCAAGTGCCGTCGCGCGGATTGCAGCGTTCTTGGGGCTGTTCTGCCCGGTGGCGATGCTCGCGGCCTGTGCGCTTCTATTCCGGTGTGCAAGCCACCTAACAGCATTGCGATACAGCCGCAACCGCGCCGACCTGGTCGCCGCCTTGAAGTCGCTTCGCCTTTATTGGCTTGTATCGGCTGTCACCATGATGGTCGTGTTTGCGATCCTGACGATTGGTTTATTGCTGGTAGTGGCTGCCGGGGTCGACATAGTGAACGCTTTCCGTTGACGGGACGCCTGGCGGCGGCCTTTGCCGCGAGTGCGGCGGGGGCCTATGCTTGCCGCGGCTTCCTGAGCCGTGTTTATGACCCTTGCCGGTTGCTGAAAGTCCAACCGGCCCCAAAGAACATCCAGGTGTGCCAAGCCATGCAACAAAAAACAATTGGTGTCCCCCTTTCCTGGTTCCGCCGCGATCCCGAGCAGCGCCTGGGCTTTCGCGGCGGCAGATTCACCAAGGTCAACCCCGCCCTGCCCCTGCTTTTGGCCGTGGTCCTCTCGGCCGCGTTCTATGCCGCCATACTGGCCTTGGGCCAGGGCGCGCTGGTCGATATGTTCCTCCGCCGCGGGCCGACCCAGTACGCCACGGTGTTCTTTACCGCCTGGGCCCTGGGAATCCTCTGGTTCAAGTGGCGCAAACTGCGGTTCCAGCGCCAGGCGCTCGAATATCTCGTGGTGCCCGATACCCCCAACTTCGTACTGGCCCCCACCACGGTCGATGAGGTCATCCAGCGGATCTACCAGACGGCCGACGAGCCCCGCCAGTTCACCCTTTTCAATCGGATTACGGTCGCCCTGGCCAATCTCCGCAATCTGGGGCGCGTGACCGATGTGGACGACATCCTCCGCTCGCAGGCCGAGCAGGACGAAGCCATCGTGGAAAACAGCTATGCCCTGGTCGAAGGCTTCGTCTGGGCCATCCCCGTCCTGGGCTTCATCGGTACGGTGCTGGGGCTGTCGCAGGCCATCAGCGAGTTCACCACCGTGCTGTCGGCCGGCCGCGATGTGGGGGCCATTGCCGAGGGCCTGCGGGGAGTGACCGCCGGGCTGGCCACCGCCTTCGAGACCACGCTGGTGGCCCTGGTGGCGGCGCTGGCCATCCAACTGCTCATGGTCACGCTCCGCCGCAGCGAGTCGGAGTTCCTGGAAGCCTGCGCCGAATACTGCACGCGGCACATCGTGGGCCGATTGCGCCTCCTGCCGTTCGAGCCCGACAAGGAGTGATTCTCCCCCACCGAACCCAGCCGAGAACGCCCGGAACCCCGCTTGGCAGCAAACCATGCGTCGCAACAAGCGCGTGAAAATCAGCCTGTTTTCGTTCCAGGACATCATCACCACCATCACGGGGGTGATCATCCTGGTGACCCTGCTGATGGCGCTTGACCTGGTGCGGCAGCCGGGCGAGGCCAGCCCGCCCGCCCCGGCAGAAGCCGGCGAGACGCCCGCGGACCTCACCCAGCGGCTTGCCCGGCTGGAAGCGGCCAGCGAGGTACTCGCCCAACAGCTTGAGGAACTCCGCGCCCGGGCACGGCAGGCGGCCGCCGCCTCGCCCCAGACCCTCCGCCAGTTGGAGCAGCAGCGCGATCGGCTGGTGGCCCAGGCCGAGGCCCTGCGCAACTGGCACGCCCAACAAGCTCCCCAAACCCAGCGCGACATCGCCCGTCTGGAGGCCGAACACGCCCGCCTCCAGCAGGAACTGGCCGCCCGAAACGCCGAACTGGCCAAGGTCCAGCGCAGCGCACGCCGGACGGCGGCCGGCCTGCACCGCCTCTACCGCTTCCGGCCCACCGGTGCCAAGACCTGGTGGATCGTCGATGTGGGCCCCACGTCTTGGCAGCTTTGGGAGATCGACCGCCAAGGCCGGCCTACAGGACGCCGCCAGGTGTTCGCCCAGCCAAAATCCAACGCACGCCTGAACGCCATGGAGAGCTGGCTCGCCGGCCGCTCCGGTACCCAAGAGGCTTTCTTCCTATTGGCGCGGCCTTCGGCCGTGCGGGATTTCGACCGGCTCCGCGATGCCCTGCGCGAGCGCGGTTTTCCGCTGGGCTTCGACCTGTTGGGCGAAGGCCAAACCTTCGACCTCGCCCAGCCGTGAGGAGCTTCGCCATGGCCCGCAGGCCTCCACGCTGGCCCGCCAGCCTCGACCTGATCCTCGACACGGTGTGCAACACCTTCGGCTGTATTTTGCTTCTGGCCCTCTTGGTGTCCATCCTGGCGCGGCACGCCGGCGACCGCATCCGTCTGTCGCTCGAGTCGCTCGAGCTCCAGGCCCGCTGGCACGACCAGTGGGACCGCTACCGGGCAATGC
>JBBIQF010000584.1:0-3984 GCA_037442445.1 Planctomycetaceae bacterium | reverse complement strand
TGCCCGTTGTCGTCGCCCTCCCCCCGGTGATGTTCGACAAGGACGCCAGCACAGCGGCCACCCTGGTCCGCCAGTGTGCCGCCGCAGGGGTCACCGTTGAAGTGAACAGTTGGGGCGGCTGGCTGTTGGCCCGCCGCGCAGGCGCTCGGATGGAGGCCGGACCGGGGCTGGCGGTGCTCAACAGCCTGGCAGCCAGGGCGCTGGGAAGCCTGGGGGTGCAGTGCGTCACCCTCTCGCTAGAGGCCGACCGGCGCCAGTACGAGGAACTGACCGCCCACTGCCCGCTGCCATGCTCGCTGGTGGTGTTTGGCCGGCCACCGCTGATGATTACCCGCGTCGCTGTACCCGAGCCGCAGTTGGGCAAGCCGTTTGCCGACCGGCGCGGCACGCGCATGATCCCGCGGCGGGAGGGCGATTTGGTGGTATTTCGGCCCGAGACGCCGTTCGACCTCCGCGACCTGGAGAACGACCGCATTGCCGCGGCCCACCTGGTCGTGGACCTGGTGGCCAGTCCCGACCCGCTGGCCGAGTGGTACGACCGTCCCGAACCCGCCGCGTTCCGCTTCAATTACGACCGCTCGCTGGCCTAGAGCCTATCCCGGAAACACCGTCTCGGCGGGTCGGAGACAATGCCTGACGGGGCAAGAACGCTGCCCGACCACCCGAGCCCAAAGGAGGTTCGTTTACGGGCCTTGCCGCCGATAGGCGGCCAATAGGCCCGGCCTTCAGGCCGGGTTCGCCAGCCACGAGTCGCGATTTCGTGTTGCCCCTTGCCTGCCGGCAGGCAGGTCAGCCTCTTTCATGGGGCTCCGCTGCTCGGTCGACCTTCCATGCGATTGCGGCATTGCGGCCGCCAGACCACCGTGTTGGCGATGGCGGTAGGAGGCCCGTAAACGGGCCTGACAGAGAGGGGCTCTCTATCGAATTGGGGAAATCGCCGAGCAGATGCCCCGAGTCCGACCCGGCGTAAACGCCGGGCCTATAGGCCGCCTATGGCGGCAAACCCCCGTAAACGGGCGTCGGCAGACAGCCTCCCCACTCGTGGGCCGTAATCACGGGGCCAGACCACCAGTTCGTCGCCTCTAAAACCGCCGTGGACAGATACTATCCCCACCGGGCCCTTACGGGCCCGGCTCTTGGCTCGGCTTTTGCTCGGATCGGCAGGTACCCCAGGGCCGGCTATTTCTTTCGGCTGGCTTTGGCCTGCAACTCGGCCTGGTAGGCGGCCACCGCTTTTGCCGGATCGTCCAGAAAACTCTTCAGGGTCTTGCGGTGTTCCGCCATCTTCTTCTTGAGGGAATCCACCGGCGACTCTTCGTCGTCCAGGTCGCGAATCTGATCGTTGACGTACTTCTCCACCAGGACCAGCAGTGGGGCGTCGGGGGTGTCGGCGGCCCAGCTCTTCAGGCCGGCCGGGTCCCGGCCAAAGGCCGATTGAACCGCGCGCAACACGGTTTTCAACCGGCGGCGGAAGATGACCGCCCGTTCGTCGGCCTGCTCCTGGGCGGCGGGCCCGAAGCCGGGCATGCCGGGATACATCCCCGGCATCCCCGGATACCCGGACGCCCCCGGGGTTTCCCCAGAATACATACTCCCGGAACCCTTGGGTGTCTTAGTACCTTTCTTCTTCCCCGCAGGATAGGCATAGCCGGGCGTCATTTCCGGCATACCGGGCGTGGGTGTGGGAGTGGGGGTCATTCCCGGAGGCCCTCCCGGGTACATGCCGGGCATCCCCGGCCGGGCCGCGGCTCCGCCCGCGGCAAGCACCAGCGGCCGCCGGGCCTCGGCCGTCATGGCGTCCAACATGAACTGCACCAGCGGAACCACGACCTCTGCCGGCTTTACCGCGGTCAGGCCCTTGTACTGGATCCGCCCCAAGGCTTCCGCGGCGGCCATGCGGGTCATCAGCGGGGTATCGCTCTCGGTCAGCACGGCGGCCAAAGTCTTGACCACTTGCCCGTTGGCACCGGGCTGGCCCAGCGCCCCGAGCGCTTCGATGGCCAGGGCACGCATCCAGGCATGGCCCACCTTGGTGCGCCCAGAAGGCGGGTCCGTCGTCGATGCATATTGAAGCAACAGGGGCACCACCTGCTGATCGCGTTTCTGGGGGTCGGCCATGGGCGCATTGGCATGGCGCACCAGCCCTTGCAGGGCCGCAATCCGCACCGCGTCGATCTGCGCCGAGTCCTGGAGCACGGCGAGCATGAGGTCCAACGCGGCGGGCACCGGCTGGGGCGGCCTGCGGTCGCCCGGCGGAGGGATGGAGACATCCAGGTCCGCAATCGCCGCCATCGCGTTGTACCGCACGGCGGGATGGAAGCTGCGGTCCTTGACGATCGGGGTCATGAAGTTCAGCGTCAGGTTCACCAGGCGGTCGTACGGCGCCCCGCTCCGCCCCGCGTTCAGGTCGCGGCGAAGTTCCTCCCGAAAGGTCGCTACCGAGGACAAGTTCTCCGGCAACGTCCACCGCGGAAACGCATAGGTCAAGTAATAGGTTTCAAAGAGCTTGTCTTCGCCGGGCTG
Source organism: Planctomycetaceae bacterium (assembly GCA_037442445.1). GTDB lineage: Bacteria > Planctomycetota > Planctomycetia > Pirellulales > Thermoguttaceae > JANLFZ01. The sequence goes on along the minus strand of JBBIQF010000584.1, from coordinate 1,461 downwards.
AAACGCCTGGGCTCGCAGCATGCGGCTGACGTCGTTCCTCCGCTTCGATGGCGACTCATCGACCGGCAGCGACTTGAACGGCGAGGGGGCTGCCGCAGGTGGCGAGGTCTTGGCGGGCGCCGCCTTCGCCGCCGGCGCTTTGGCGTTCTTGGTGGCTTTATTGGCCGCGTTGGGTGCCGCCGTATAGGCGATGGAACTCGCCACCAGCCCAACCGCGACCAGCGCCGCCGCGCCCCGGCCGAAAACACGCTCCGCCCCACCAAACTCGCGCCATGTACCCATGGGACACGCAACCTTCGCTGCCGAATGGCTTTGGGAAAACCGCTCTCCTACCAAGCTACCACCGCCGCGCAAGGGGTGTCAAGCCTTTGGACTCAAAGCCGCCGGGCTTGCGCCGGGCCCCTGCCGCTGCGGGTCACTGGCCGGCCAATAGCGTGTCCGAATCGACCATCACCACCCCCCGCGATTGCATCTCGTCCACCGCACGGCGTACGTCGCCGGGCTGCAAATCGACCCCCCGGCAGGCATCCAGAACCACCCGGGTGGCGAATCCCAGTTCGACCGCGTCCAGCGCCGTGAACTTGACACAATAGTCGGTCGCCAGCCCGCACACGAAGACCTCGCTGACCCCCCGCTGGCGTAGGTAGTCGGCCAAGCCTGTGGAATGCCGCCGCCCGTTGTCGAAAAAACCGCTGTAGCTGTCGATTCGCGGGTCGGTCCCCTTGCGGAACACTTGGGCGATACGGCGGCGGTCCAGGGCAGGATGGAACTCTGCCCCCCAGGTCCCCTCGACACAGTGGACCGGCCAAAGCACCTGGGCCAGCCCATCCAGCTCGATCACCTCGCCCGCCTTGCGCCCCGGGTGGCTGGCTGCAAAACTGGCGTGGTTGGCCGGGTGCCAGTCCCGCGTGGCAACCACCAAGTCGAACCGCCCTTGCAGGGCGTTGGCCAGGGGAATGACCGCATCGCCTTCGGGAACGGGCAAAGCCCCCCCTGGGCAGAAGTCATGCTGCAAGTCCACCAGAATGAGGGCTTTCATGGGGCAATCGTCGTCCCGCGTTCAAGAAGAGGTGCCCCCAAGGGCACCCCGGCCGGGCTGACCTCGTGCGTGCCGGCCGGCCGGCACTTCAGTGCGCACCGGGTTGACTCGGGCTTGCCCGGCGCGCAAGGTTTGGCTGCCGGGCAGTTGGACCAGGCCCCCGCGCGTCACACCAGGCCCTTGCGTACGGCCCACACGGCCGCCTGGGTGCGGTCGTTGACCGCGATCTTGCGAAGGATGTTCTGCACGTGCTCTTTGACGGTTTCCACGCTGATTTCCAGCGAGCGGCCGATCTCTTTGTTGCTCAGGCCCAGGGCCACATGGCGGAGCACTTGCGTCTCGCGCTGGGTGAGCGGCACTTCGTCGTCGTCGACCACCTGGCGGATTTTCATTGTGCTGGCCACACGCCGGATTTGGCCGGA
>JBBIQF010000583.1:1024-3985 GCA_037442445.1 Planctomycetaceae bacterium | reverse complement strand
CCGCTCGATGGACGTGCAGTGGGTCATTCTGGGCACGGGGGAGCCGAAGTATCACGAGCGGTTTTCGGAGCTGGCCCGGCAGTATCCCGACAAGGTGGGGGTGCGGCTGGAGTTTTCGGAGCCTTTGGCGCATCGGATCGAGGCCGGGGCCGATATCTTCCTCATGCCCAGCCGCTTCGAGCCGGCGGGCCTGAACCAGCTTTACAGCCTCAAGTACGGCACGGTGCCGGTGGTGCGCGAGACGGGGGGCCTGGCCGATACGATCACCAACCTCACCGACGAGGCGCTGGCGGCGGGGAAGGCCAACGGCTTCAGTTTCCGGGAAGAGCACGCATTGGCTTTGAGCGAGACGTTGCGCCGGGCGTGCGATACGTATTGGCATCGGCCCGAGGTGTGGAAGCGGCTTATTCAGATCGGCATGCGCCAGGACTGGTCGTGGCGCCGCAGCGCCGTGGAGTATGTGCGGCTGTACGAGTCGATGGTGGCCCGGGTCCGGGCGGGGCTGGCGGCCAGTCCGTGATCGGCCGTGCCGTGCCAAGGGCCGGCGGCGTGTTCAGGGGGAAGAGCTGATGGGTTCGGGGGCCACTTTGGCGGCCAGCGATTCTGGAGGGGCCGGTTCGGCCCGCGGGGCGGGTTGCGGCACCGCCCTGGCCGCCAGCAAACGCTTCACCCCTTGCGAAAGGTCGTCGAGGAAGGAATAGACGACCGGCACGGCCACGAGGGTCAACAGCAGCGAGAGGGTCTGGCCGCCCACGGTGAGCACCGCGATGGAGCGGCGTTCTTCGGCCCCGGGGCCCACGCCCAACAGCAGAGGCAACATGCCGGCCACGAAGGCCACGGTGGTCATCAGGATGGGGCGCAGGCGGTCGCGGTTGGCCAGCATGATGGCTTCGAGCCGGGGGAGCCCCCGGGCCCGCAACTGGTTGGTGTGGTCCACCTGGAGGATCGAGGCCTTCTTGATGATGCCGAAGAGCACGAGGATGCCGACGGCGGAATACAGGTTCAGCGTCTCCCCGCCCAGCACCAGGCTCACCAGGCCGAAGGGCACCGCCAGCGGCAGGGAGAAGAGGATGGTCAAGGGATGGAGGAGGTGTTCGAACTGGGCGGCCAGCACGATGTACATGAAGATGAACGACAGTACGAAGGTGAAGCCGAAGTCGCGCAAAGTGCGTTCGAGTTCGCGGCCGCGGCCCATGACGCGGGTGCTGTACTCGGGGGGCATGCCGAGGGAGTCGGCGGCGGCCTGGAGGGCCTCGATACGGTCGGCCAGGGCGAAGCCGGGGGCCACGTTGGCCCGCACGGCCGACATCCGCTCGCGGTCCAGCCGGTCGATGCGGGCCGCGCTTCGGGCGAGGCGGAAGCGGACCAGATTGTCCAGGCGGGTCAGGGCCGGTGCCGAAGGCGCCTGGCCGGCGCTGGTGCCTGCCGGGTCTGGGCCGGCCGCCGGTTCGGCAGCGGCCGCCCGGGTTCGCACGTAGAGCTGGGAGATGGCCTCGCGGGTGCCGCGGTCGGCCCCCACCAGGCGGAGTTCCACGTCGTACACGTCGTCCAGCTTGGGATCGCGATAGCGGCTGACGCGGTCGTCGCCGCCGATGGCCACCCGCTCGGTATCGGCGATTTCCTGGACATCGACGCCCAGGGCGGCGGCCCGCGGGCGGTCGATCTCGGCGTGCAGTTCCGGCTTGTTGAGCCGGAGCGTGATGTCGGTATCCACAATGCCGGGGATCTCTGCGGCTTTCTGGCGCAGGGCTTCGCTATAGGTGGCCAGTTGCTGCAAGTCGGGGCCGGTGATCGAAAAGTCGATATCCACCGGCGCCCCCTGGCGGAAGGAGGTGAGGTTGCGCAAGGCCACGCGGAGGTCGGGCAGGCGATTGAGCCGCCGGCGGACTTCCTGCATTTTTTCGGCCTGGGTGTAGTTGCCGCGGAAGGCGGCCAGGGGCTGGCCCGCCAGTGTCTCGCGGAGCAGCCGGCCCAGCGAGAACCGCCGCTTTTCGATATCCTCCAGGCGGACGTACACGTAGCCCGTGTTCACCCCCAGGATGCTCACGCTGCCGACGGTGGAAAGCACGTCGGTCACCCCAGGGACGGAGGCGATCTGGGCTTCGACGGTTTGCATGGTTCGGTCCATGGCCCGCAGGGTTATCCCTTCCGGTGCCGTGATGCGGACTTCGAACTCGGCTTCGTCCACGTTGGTGGGGATGTAGTCCTTCTGCACGTACTTGTAGAGGGGGATGTTCGAGGCGATGACGGCCAGCGAGACCCCAAGCACGAGGTACCGGTGCCGCATCGACCAGCGGAGGCAGGCCGCGTAGCCGCGTTCCAGCCAGGCGTAGAATCCGCGGCGCGAGGCGGGCTGGCCGCCGCTGGCCTGCACCGGCCGCAACAGCCGCGAGCACATCATCGGCGTCAGCGAAAAGCTCACCAGCATCGACACCAGGATGGCCACGGTGGCCGTCAACCCGAACTGGAACAGCATCCGCCCGGTCACGCTGGAAAGGAACGAGACGGGCAGAAAGACGATGACCAGCGAGAAGGTGGTGGCCAGCACGGCCAGGCCGATCTCCCGCGTGGCGCCGATGGCGGCTTCCCAGGGCGAGGCGCCCTTCTCTTCCACCCAGTGGAACACGTTTTCCAGCACCACGATGGCATCGTCGATGACCACGCCCACCATCAGCACCAGGGCCAGCATGGTGACGTTGTTGAGCGTGAAGTCCATCGCCCGCATCATGGCGAACGTGGCGATGATCGAGGTGGGAATGGCCACCGCGGCGATCAAGGTCGAGCGCCACGATTTCATGAACACCAGGACCACCAGGCTGGCCAGAATGCTGCCGGCGATCAGGTGTTTTTGCACCTCGTGGATGGCGGCGTGGATGTAGCGGGATTGGTCCTGGATGACTTCGAGCTTGACATCGGCGGGCAGGAGCTGCCGGCAGCGCTGGAGGCGCCGCTTGACCCCTT
>JBBIQF010000583.1:0-993 GCA_037442445.1 Planctomycetaceae bacterium | reverse complement strand
GTTGGCCCCGGACTGGCGCTGGACCTGGAGGATCACTGCGGGTTGGCCGTTGAGCCGGGCCAGGGTGCGGACCTCTTTGGTGCCGTTGACCACGCGGCCCAGATCGCGGATGCGGATAGGCGTGCCCCCCACCGTGGCCACGACCAGTTCCTCGAATTGCCGCGGATCGGTGAAACGGCCCAGCGTGCGCAAACCCCATTCCTGAATTCCGGCGTCCACGCGCCCTCCGGGGATCTCGGCATTCTGGCGGATCAGCGCCTCGCGGACCTGGAGGATCGAAAGGCCGTAGTTCGCCAGTTTGCGGGCCTCGATATCGATCTGGATGGCCCGATCCATGGCCCCCGCGATGGTGACCTGCCCCACCCCCGCCGACGACTCGATCACGTTCTTGACGTAGCGGTCGGCCAGCACGTACAGTTCGCGGACATCGCGCTGGGCCGAAACCGCCAGGCTCAAAATGGGCGAGGCATCGAGGTCCTGTTTGCGGACCACCGGCGGGTCGGTGCCCGGGGGCAGCAGGTTGGCCACGCTGTTGACCGCATCGCGCACGTCCTGGGTGGCGGCATCGATGTCGCGGTCGAGGGTGAAGGTCAGCAGCAACAGCGAACTGCCTTCGCTGGAAATGGAACGCAGCTCGTCGATCCCCTCGACGGTGGCCACCGCGTCTTCCAGCCGCTGGGTGATCTCCGATTCGACCTCTTCCGGCGCCGCCCCGCGGTACGTGGTGCGGACCCACACCGTGGGCAGGTCCATGCGCGGAAACCGGTCCACCCCCAGTTGCATATAGGAGGCGATGCCCGCCACGACCAGGGCGAGGATCATCATCACCGCGAACACCGGGCGGCGGACACAGACTTCAGCCAGCCACTGCAACGCTCATGCCCTCCCCAAAAATGCGTTCTGCCGCTTCGGGTGCCTCAGGGCCCCAGGCCCAAGGATTGCGCTTTGGCGACGATCGGCGGGACGAGAGTGCGGCCGGTGTTCGCCAGTTGG
>JBBIQF010000582.1:2252-3991 GCA_037442445.1 Planctomycetaceae bacterium | reverse complement strand
CGTGCCCCAGATCTATTTCACCGGCTGTGCCGGGGATGTGACCGCGGGCAAATACAACGACGGCTCGCCCGAGGCCAAGGAGGAGTTGGCCCAGCGGATGCAGGCGGGGATGGAGGCGGCCATCCGGGCCACGCGTTTCCACCCGGTTGGCCCGCTGGAGTGGCGCACGGTGCCGGTCCGCCTGCCGCTACGGAGCGAGGTGGCCGACGAGAAGGAGAATCGGCAGGTACTGGCAAATCCCAAGGCGACGGCGGCGGCCCGGGCCAGCGCCGCGGCCCGGCTGGCCTTCGCTTTGCGCCAGGATCAGCCCATCGAGTTGATTCTGCTGGGCATCGGGCCGGCCTCCATTCTGCACCTGCCCGGCGAACCTATGGTCGAGTTCCAGCTTTATGCCCAGCGCCTGGTGCCGGGGCGATTCCTGGCCGTGGCCGGTTATGGCGACGGCGGTACCGGCTATCTGTGTACGGCCAAGGCCCATAGCGAGGGGGGCTACGAGCCAGGGGCCTCACGCATCGCCCCTGAGGGCGAAGCGGTGCTCAAGAAGGCCTTGGCCCAGTTGCTGGCCCCCTGACGAGCCCGGCCAAGGTGCGCGGCAGCACCGCCGAACCGCGGGCTGCCCGGCCACACCCCAGAGGGTCAGCCGCTTCTCATGCAGCGTACCGGCGTCCGACGCTTCGAATCCGATACCGGCGTCCGCATCTACCGCATTCCGTGCGATGCCCTGGCCGAGCTGCCCGGCCGGGCTTACCTGCTTCTGGGCGCCGGCCCGCCCACCCTGGTCGACACGGGGGCCGGGCACGACGGCAACCGCCGGCTTTTGGAAGGCCTCGAGGCCGTGCGCACCCAGTTTGGCGAGCCGGTCCGCCCCCAGGCCATCCGGCGCATCCTGGTGACCCATGCGCATTTCGACCATATCGGCGGGTTGGCCGGCCTCCGCCGGCTGAGCGGCGCCCAAGTGGGCGTCCATCCCCTGGATCGCCGGGCTGTGGAAGCCTGGGACGAGTACTCGGTGCTGTGGAACCGCGCCGCGGCCCGATTCTTTCAGACCGCGGGCGTGCCCCCATCGAGGCAGGCGGCACTTTTGGAGGCCTTCGGCTATGCCCGCGGACGCATCGAAAGCACGCCGGTCGATTTTCTCCTCGACGAGGGCGAGGTGATCGACGGCCTACAGGTCATCCACACGCCGGGGCATGCCCCCGGCCATGTCTGCCTGCGGGTGGGGAACATCCTGCTGGTGGGCGATCATGTGCTGCCTCGCACCGTGCCGCAGCAGTGGCCCGAGATGGTCGCCCCGTGGGTCGGCCTGGGGCATTACCTCCAATCGCTCCAGCGCCTGCAGAGCATCGAGGGAATCGACCTGGCCTTGGGCGGCCACGAACCTCCCATCCGCCACTTCTACCAGCGCTGCGACGACATCACCACCAGCCACATGCGCCGGCTCGATCGGCTGATGGACATCCTGCGGGGGAGCACCCAACCGCTGACAATCGACCAGTTGACCCAGCGGATGTACACGCACGCCACCGAAAGCCTGGCGGCCCTACTGGCTTTGACTGACGTGGGTTCGCGTGTGGAATACCTCTACCAGCGGGGCCGGCTGGCGGTGGCCAATTTGGACCAACTGGAATCGTGTCCCACGGCGGCGGTGCAATACCGCCCGGCGTGAGCCGCCTCCTCACGTGTTCGTCGTAGCAACCCACCATGCTGCACGGTATTATGCTTTATGGGGGTCGCGGTAC
>JBBIQF010000582.1:0-2242 GCA_037442445.1 Planctomycetaceae bacterium | reverse complement strand
AGACGTCATCGTCATGGTCAGCCAAAGCGTGCCAGACTTGGGTTCCGAGGGGCCGGCGGTGGCCGTGCGGCATGTGCCGCCGCGGCGGACCGTGGTCGATGCGGACGAGCGATGGCACCTCCTCGACCTGGGGGAGCTTTACCACTACCGGGACCTCTTGTGGATGCTCACGTTGCGCGACCTGAAGGTCCGCTATCGGCAGGCGGTCATCGGGGCGGCCTGGGCCGTGATCCAGCCCTTGGGGACCATGCTCCTGTTCGGGCTGTTGTTCGATCTTTTGGGGCGCAAGCCCTCGTCGGGGGTGCTTCCGTACAGCATAACGGCCTTGTGCGGCTTGTTGCCGTGGCAGTTGTTCGCCTCGTCGGTGATCCAGGCCAGCGCCAGCCTGGTCAACAATCGGCATGTGATCACCAAGGTGTATTTCCCCCGGATGATGCTGCCGGCGGCCTCGGTGCTGTGCGCCTTGGTGGATTTCGCCATCGCGTTCGGGGTGCTCGCCGCTCTGATGGCCTGGTATGGCGTGGCGCCGGGTTGGCCGGCCCTGGCCATGCCGCTGTTCGTGGCGCTTGCGGCGATCACGGCTTTGGCAGCGGGGCTGTGGCTTTCGGCACTGAATGCCCTGTATCGGGATTTCATGTACGTGGTGCCGTTTCTGGTCCAGGTGGGGCTGTTCCTCAGCCCGGTGGTTTACGAGACCACGGCGTTGATCCCGAAGCACTGGTGGCCCGTGTACAGTTTGAACCCCATGGTGTGCGTGCTGGAAGGATTTCGCTGGTCGCTGTTGGGGCTGCCTGCCCCGCCGCTGGCGGCGATGGCGCTTTCGCTGGCCGCGGGGCTGGCGCTATTGGTGGGTGGGCTGGCGTTCTTCCGCCGCGTGGAACACGCAATCGCCGACCGGATATGAACCGCTGGAACCTGGCAAGCACGCCTCCCCGGCCGAGGGCCCGCCGATGAGCGATCCCGCAATCCGCGTCGAAGGCCTGTGGAAGCGCTTTCGCCTGGGGACCGATGCCCCTTATGGCCGACTGTCGGAGGTGGTCCAGGATTGGGCCGTGCGGGCGGTGCGCTGGCCGTGGGACCGGCTGCGGGGGCGGCCCGGCCCAGGTTCGAGCCCGGTTCGCGAAATCTGGGCCCTGCGCGACGTGGGGTTCGAGGTCCAGCCGGGCGAGATCGTGGGCATCATCGGGCGCAACGGGGCGGGCAAGACCACGCTGCTGAAAATCCTCTCGCGGATCATCCATCCCACACGCGGCCGGGTGGAGATCGCTGGCCGCGTGGGCAGCCTCCTGGAAGTGGGCACCGGATTCCACCCGGAGCTGACCGGCCGCGAAAACGTGTTCGTCAACGGGGCCATCCTGGGCATGACGCGGGCCGAAATCCGCCGCAAGTTCGACCAGATTGTGGCCTTCGCCGAGATCGAGCCTTTCCTCGATACGCCCGTCAAGCGGTACTCGACGGGCATGACCATCCGCCTGGCCTTTGCCGTGGCCGCCCACCTGGAGCCGGAGATCCTCCTGGTGGACGAGGTCCTGGCCGTGGGCGACGTGGCCTTCCAGAAGAAGTGCTTGGGCAAGATGGACGAAGTGGGGCGCCAGGGGCGGACCGTGCTGATCGTCTCGCACAATCTGCCGATCATCGCCAACCTGTGCCGCCGGGCCATGCTGCTGGAGGCGGGTTCGATCGTGGCGGCCGGGCCCGCCGCGGAGGTGGTCCAGAAATACCTGGCCACGGCCCGTTCGGCCGCCGGAGAACTCGTCTGGCCCGATCCCGACCGGGCCCCCGGCAACCACCTGGTCCGCCTGCGGAGCGTGCGGATTCTTCAAGAGGGCATCGAAGGCCCGACGGCCGATGTGGACATCGCCCGCGATATCCTGGTCGAAATCACCTACGAGAACCTCCGCGACGGCACGCCGCTGTACGCCGGCCTGTGGCTGAAGGACCAGTTGGGCACGTTCATCCTCTCCAGCCACAACGCCCACTCGCAGAGCCTGGAGCCCGATGCCTGGTACGGCCGCCCCTATCCGCCCGGCGTGTTCCGCACCATCTGCCGCCTGCCCGGCAATTTCCTCAACGAGGGGCGGTACCATGTGATCCCGCTGCTGGGGCGGGTCCCCCAGCCGGCTATGGCCCTGGAAGAAGCCACCCTAGCGTTTGACGTGCACGATACGGGCGCGATGCGCGAGGAGTACACGGGTTCGTGGGCCGGACCGGTCATCCGCCCGCGCCTGGCGTGGCACACCGA
>JBBIQF010000581.1:0-3994 GCA_037442445.1 Planctomycetaceae bacterium | reverse complement strand
GGCTGAAGCTCGGCGTCACCGCCGTCCTGGGCCGCCAGGCCATCCAAGAGCTGCACAACCCCGAGGTCCAGACCGTCGATCCGGAATCGGCCTTGAACAAGGTGCTCCCCGAACTCTTGGCGCAAAAGTGCGACCTGCTGTTCCTGCTGGCCCACGCCACCTTGGAAGAGTCGGAGGAGTTGGCCCGCAAGTTTCCCGCCTTCCAGTTCGTGGTCACCGCGGGCGGCGCTCCCGAACCCCCGCTGGAAAGCCCGCGGCAGATCGACAAACGCAACTATCTGGTCGAGGTTGGGGAAAAGGGGATGCACGTCATCGTGCTGGGCTTCTACACCGGGCCGGAGGGCAAACTCCAGATGCGCTACCAGCGCGTGCCCCTGGATTCCCGCTTCGCCCATGCCGGCGATATGAAGGCCCTGATTAAAGCCTACCAGGACCAGCTCCAGACGTTGGGGCTGGCTGGCCTGGGAATCAAGCCCGCCCCCAATCCCCGGGCCGAGCTGCTGGGGGCCTATGTGGGCTCGGCCAAGTGCGAGTCGTGCCACGAACCGTCGTACATCATCTGGAAGAAGAGCGGCCACGCCAAGGCCTACCGCACGCTGGTCGAGGCCGATCCGCCGCGGAACTTCGACCCCGAGTGCATCAGTTGCCATGTGGTGGGGTGGCATCCCACCCAGTACTTCCCTTACAAGGGAGGCTTCTTGAGCAAGGAGAAGACGCCGCACCTGACCGATGTAGGATGCGAGTCGTGCCACGGCCCGGGCGAAGCCCATTGCAATGCCGAACTCAAAGACGACGAGGCGCTCAAGGAAAAGCTCCGCAAGGCCATGGTGCTGACCAAGGCCGAGGCCGAAAAACGCTTCTGCTTCGAGTGCCACGATCTGGATAACAGCCCGGACTTCGACTTCAAGACCTACTGGCCGCTGGTCGAGCATTACGAGAAGGAATGATGCCGGTCCGGGCGGCGGCTAGGCGCCGGGGTCTTCGGCAGCGCGGACCAGGGCGATGAGTTCGGGCCGGCCGGCCGCCCCCACGCGGCGCATCATGCGTCCCCGGCGGTCCTCCACCGCCCGCACGCTCAGCCCCAACTCCTGGGCGATCTGGCGGTTGGTCTTGCCTTGGGCCACCAGAAGCAGCACTTCGTGTTCGGCCGGGGTGAGGCGGGCCAGGCGCTGCCGCGCTTCCTCGCGCCGCTTGCGGCGTTCTGCCAGATGCCGGCTGTGCTCCAGCCCCCGCTGGATGCTCTCGCACAGGTCCAGCATCCGGAACGGTTTTTCGAGGAACTCGATGGCGCCCGCCTTCATGGCATCGACGGCCATGCGGATGTCGCCATGCCCGGTGATGACCACCGTGGGCGGGGCGGTGCCGCGGCGGGCCAACTCCTTGTACAGCTCCAAGCCGTCCTCCCCCGGCAGGCGCACGTCCAGCACCAAACAACCTGGCCGGTCCGGCACATACCGATCCAGAAACGCCTGCCCGCTGGCAAAGGTCTGCACCGGGTAGCCCATCTCCGAGACCACGCGGGCAATCACTTCCGACATGGCGCGGTCGTCGTCAACCACATACACCGGGGATTCCGTTTCCATCGTCTAGTGGCTCCGCAAGTGGCAGGCTGAAAGCGAACGTGGCGCCCCGGGGAGTATTCGGTGCGCACCACAGCCGGCCGCCGTGCGACTCGACGATCGATCGGCTGATCGCCAGCCCGATGCCCACGCCGGTCGGTTTGGTGCTGAAAAAGGCCTCGAACAAGTGTTCCTGGACCTGGGGGCTCAGCCCGCAACCCGTGTCGGAGACCTCGATCACGACGTGCGGTGCGCGGCTGTAGGCCCGAATCCGCAACTGCTTCTCGCCCGGTGGGCAATCGGCCATCGCCTCGATGGCGTTGCGCACCAGATTGAGCAGCACCTGCTCCACCTGGACCGGATCCGCGCGGACCGAAGGCAACCCGCCGGGAATGTCCCGCTGGAGGCTCACCCCTTCGTGAAGCAACTGGTTTGCCACCAGCGAAAGGGCTTCGGCCACGATGTGGCTGACCTGGATCGCCGCGGGGCGCGGCGAGGTCTTCTGCGCGAACTGCCGGATGCGGCGGATGATGTCGCCCGCCCGCTGGGCCTCCCGGGCAATGAACTCGCCGGCCCGGAATACCGCCTCCGCCGAAAGCTCCCGGCCCAGTTGAACTTGCCGGGTCAATAGCTCGGCTTGCAGCGCGATGGCCCCCAGCGGCTGGTTGATCTCGTGCGCCAGGCTGGCCGCCATCTGCCCCAGCGTATTCAGCCGCGCCAAGTGCGCAAGCTGCATTCGGGCACGCTGGCTTTCACCCGGCAAATTGGCCCCCGGCGCGGACGAGGCGACCAGCAAGGCGACTTCGCCCGCATCGGCCTTTGGCCAGCTTTCCGGAAAACCCGCCGCCATCGCTTTCTTTGCCATCAATAGGCACAGGACTCTCAAAGGCCCCCGCCTGCCTGCCGGCACTCCTCGCAAGAAAATAACCCCCGTCGCGCGTGCTCTTGCGCACCGCGACTCCCCCTATGGGTAAATACCGGATAGGCAATCGTACCGTATTCCATATCGGCACGATTGCCGTAGAGTTTCTTCGCGAACATCGGTGGTAACGGCCGCGACGGTTATTCCAGCCGTGCGGAAAACTCCGCCGTTTGCGCCCTGGAGTGGGGGTCGCTCCGGCCGTTGCCGCCCCTCAGCGTGCCGGCGGTAACGATAATGCGGGCCGTTCGGCTTCGTGCCGAAGCGGCCCTGCCGCCGTGGAGGCGGCCGGGGATTGACAGGCCCAAGCGGCACGGGAAAACTCGGCCTTGGTTCTGCCGGCAAGGTTCGCCGGCGGAGCCCTTCTTTGGCCGCGGGAGTGCCGGCGTGAATCTGGTGGTCTTCGACATCGACGGGACCCTTGTTCGGTCCGTCGAACTGGATGATACCTGTTTTGTGCGGGCCTTTGCCGACGTGCTGGGCATCGCGGGGATCTGTGCCGACTGGTCGCGGTATCCACACGCGACCGATTCGGGTTTGGCCCGCGAGATCGTCCGCCGGCACCTCGGCCGCGACCCCTCGCCCGAAGAGATCGAGTCGCTCCGCCAGCGCTGCTGCCAACTGCTCCGCAAAGCGAGGGTCCGCCACCCCGGGGGCATTCGACCCGTGGAGGGTGCCGCCGCATTGTTGGCGCACTTGGATGGCCAGACGCCGTGGCGGGCTGCGATCGCCTCGGGCAGTTGGGCGGAAACCGCCCGCCTCAAACTGGAGGCGGCCGGCCTGCGGGTCGAGGGACTGCCCTGTGCCTTTGCCGACGCAAGCGAAGACCGCTGCGAAATCGTCCGCCAGGCCGTGGCCCAAGCGGCAACACGCTATGCCCCGGCGGGCTTCGCCAAGGTGGTGTATGTGGGCGATGGGCCCTGGGATGTGGAAGCGGCCCGGCGCCTGGGCATCGCCTTTGTCGGGATGGCGGGCAGACAGGGGGCCGAACCGCTCGCATCGGCCGGGGCCGCCACTGTCCTCCACAGTTTCCTTCCCCTGGCCCGGGTGGTGGCCGCCCTGGAGGCCGCCCGGGTGCCGTTGTAAGACCGGGGAAGTTGCCTCGCGCGGCCCGGCTCGGAGCGACGGCCGCCTGCACCGGGCGATTACGGCCTCGGCGGGGCTGCCCGGTGACCGACGCCCGTTTACGGGCGTTTGCCGCCGCAGGCGGCCAATGGGCCCGGCGTTTACGCCGGGTTGCGCCGGGCCGACATCAATCGTCGTCTTGGTGCCGAAGGGGCCCCCTGTCAGGCCCGTTCACGGGCCTCCTCATTCCGCCGGCTGAATCGCGATCGTCGGGCTGTCCAGGCGACGGATGGGCGTGCACGCTCCAGCCTGCGGAGGAGCCCCCTGAAGGGGGCTGACATTGCAGGGATTGGGAAGCAGGCGTCTCGGCTGCGGCCGAACCCGGCCTGAAGGCCGGGCCTATGCCCCGCGTCTCGGCGGCAAGGCCCGTGAACGGTCCTATCTTCAGATC
>JBBIQF010000580.1:0-4001 GCA_037442445.1 Planctomycetaceae bacterium | reverse complement strand
CACTTCGTGCGGCACCACATGGCCGATGTGGATGATGAGGTCCCACGGTTCGCCCATCAGCATGCGGTTGAGCACCACGGGGATGGGCCAGTCGGCCGCCCCACGCGTGGAGTGGCGGACGAAGTCGGCCTCGATCTGGCCCACGCGCACGCATCCGCCGCGCCAATCGTGGGCGTGGATCCGCTCCAGCGGGATGCTGCCGAACATGCGGCGGTTCTGTTCGGGCGTGTGGGGGACGTGCTGGCCGAGGGTGGGAATGACGTGCACCTCGGCCTCGGGGGCGAAGTGGTGGTACAGGATTTCGGTCAGGCGGCCGGCCCCGGAGTGCGCCCGCGTGATATCCGGGGGCAACAGCAGGACGCGTTTGGGATGCGGGCAGATGCGGTGGCGGGCCTCGGCCGCCGCACGTTCCATCAGCTCTTCCAGGCGCTGCCACGAGATCTCGGCAGCCGTTTCCGAAAACCAGGGCATACGCGGCCTCACGGCACGGGGTACGAGGGTCGAAAACGTACGTAGGATATCGCTTGCGGGGCCGGCCGGCCAGATGGCCTGTGCCCGCTCCGCCGGCCAGCACCGCTGCGGGCAGGGTTTCCGGACGCCGGCGCCGCTGCGGTCGGACAATCCATTGGTGCACGCCCTTTTCGCCGGGGCCGCAGCCGCTATAATCTTTCCGCCGGCGCCTGGTGGCGCTGTCCGGCCGTGTCTTGTCTTGCTCCACGGGCAACCCTTGGTGCTGTCGGGAAGGAAAGGGTATGTCGCGCAAGTCGGAATACCTTCGGCACCCGGTCGAACATCTGGACATCACGCGGTACGACGTGGTGCCCCTGGTCGAGGCGATGCGGCAGATGGCCTATAGCGCCCGGGACCTGGCCCGGGCGGCGCAGCTCTACGACCAGATGCTCCGCGACCCCGACTGCGGCATTATCCTTTGCCTGGCGGGATCGCTGGTGTCGGCCGGCCTGAAAAAAGTGTTTGCCGACATGGTGCGGCTGAACATGGTGGATATCGTGGTCAGCACCGGGGCCAATCTGGTGGACCAGGATTTCTTCGAGGCTTTGGGCTTCCGCCATTACCAGGCCCCGGAGATATGCAAGACGGGCGTCCAAGACGACGAGTTGCGCGAGCTGCACATCGACCGCATCTACGACACCCTGATCGACGAGGACCAACTGCGGATCTGCGACGATACGGTGCGGCAGATTGCCGACGGGCTGGAGCCCCGGCCCTATTCGTCGCGCGAGTTCCTCCGGGAAATGGGGGCCTATTTGGACCGGCTGCCCGTGCCGCCGGCCGATTCCATCGTCTGCGAGGCCTACCGGGCCGGGGTGCCGCTTTTCGTGCCGGCCTTCAGCGATTGCTCGGCCGGGTTCGGATTGGTGGCCCACCAGCACGCCCGGGGCGATGGGCCCAAGGTGACCATCGATAGCGCCCGCGATTTCTACGAGCTGACGCAGTTGAAGATTCACCTCGGCCAGACCGGGCTGGTGATGGTCGGCGGCGGCGTACCCAAGAACTTCGCCCAGGATGTGGTGGTGGCGGCGGACGTTTTGGGCTACGATCGGCCCATGCACAAGTACGCCATCCAAATCACCGTGGCCGACGTCCGCGACGGCGGCCTATCGAGCAGCACCCTGAGCGAGGCCAGCAGTTGGGGCAAAGTCTCCAAGAGCTTCGAGCAGATGGTGTATAGCGAAGCGACGCTGGCCGTTCCGCTTTTGGCCGGTTACGCCTATCAGAAGCGGGCCTGGCAGAGCCGGGCGCGCCGCCAGTTGAACCGGCTGTTCGAGCCGGCCGCGGTCGCCGATGAAAAGGCACACTCCGTTGCGCGGGTCTAGCCAGCGCCCCGGCGGACGCAAGCGCCGCCCCGCGGTGCCGGGCTATCGGCCGGCCCGCCGCATTACAGGCCGGCCAGGCGCCCTGTGGTCGATTCCACCTTGGCCCAAAACGGATGCTGCCGGTCGCCTCGCACCCGCACATCTTCGAGCAGCACCGCCAGCTCGGGCACCACGGTCTTTGGGCCCCCGAGCAGCCTGCGGCCATTGACGGTGAGCGTGGGGCGGCGCGAGAAATCGACGATCTCCGGCGCAAGCCACACCGTGATCTGCGCCGAAGCCGTCACGATATTGATGCCGTTGGCCTTGTTGACCGAGACCTCCACCTCGGCCGGGCGGAAGCCGCGGGGCGGAGGCCACTGCGTCGGTTCCACGATGGCGCGGGCGGGCAACTGGTTCAGCTCGACCCAATAGAAGCGGTTGTTCCACGGCCGGGCCGTGGTGCACTTGAACTGCCGGGGAAAAGGGTTGCGCCGCAGGCGGCCCATCCAGTCGAACAGGCGGAGGATTTCGTCGGAGAAGTGCTCGTGGCCGCGGCCCAGATACTCCACCACGGTCACGTTGTACCCGGTGCGTTCGGTCATGTAGCGGTCCCACTCCCGGGCATTGAGGGCCATGCGGTTGCCGTCCAGTTCGCCGGCCACGAAGTACATGGGCAGCAGCTTGCCGTTATCGACCGAGAACGCGCAGTACCGGTCCGACTGGGCCACGATGGGGATGATGCCGGCCCAGAGGTGCGGGTGGGCCAGGCCGATGTCCCACGCCGCGTCGCCCCCCATCGAATGCCCGGAAAGGAACACGCGGTCGGTATCGATCGCAAACCGCCGGCACGCATCCTGGAGGGCCAAGAGCACGGCGGCGTGTTCGCGGGCCGAGTAGCCGTATTGCCGCTGGTGCTCGGTCCCCCAGGCCGGAGCGATGACGATGTAGCCATAGCGCGTCGCTTGCCCAAAGCGGAAGCCGCCCGGGGTGATGGCGCCCGCCCACCAGTCGATCTGCTGCTGCGGCGTGGTGGCGGCACCGTGGAGCGTCACCACCGCCGGATAACGGCGATAGGGGTCATACTCCGGCGGGAGCTGCACAAGGTAGCGGACGCTCGGGCCGCCGGGAAGCCCCGCCACTTCCAGGGCATAGCTTTCCACGGGGTTTTCCAATGGCGGGGTCTCGATGGGCGGCTTCATGGCAGCCAGCAGCCGGGCCACCTGATCGACGGTCATGCCTTCGGACTGCAAGTCGGCCAGCAACTGGTCGCGGGTGGGCTTGTCCTCGGTGGCCAGATAGCGCCGCACCAGGTTGCGAACGTCGTGCAGGGCCAGGGCGGTGCTCAGCCGGTTGGTGGCACCCTGCGGGCCTAGGACCCAACCGGTGACGGCCAGCGCCACCTTCTCGGCGGGCGGCATGGCCGGGTCGCCCACCATTTCGCGAAAGGCGGCCAGCCGCTCCAGGGTGTTGATCGAAAGCTCCTCGTGCAACTCCTTGCGCAGGGGCTCCAGTCGGCGCACCGCTGCCTTGTCTTCGATCTGGCCCAAGAGGCGGTCGAAGTGGGCCAGCGTCTCGGCCCGGGCCTTTTCCTGGGCCTCGTACTGGCGGATCATCTCGCGCACGGCCTGGAGGGTTTCGCCGGCGGCCCCTTCGGTGGGAAACGTCTTCAGCCGTTCGACGACCAGGCGGTGCTGGCCCGCCTTGCTGCGCAGTTCCAGCTCGGCCAGCAACCGCCGGGCCCCCATCTGCCGTATCGCCTCCATGGCCGGAGCGATCTCCTGGCGCAGGGCCTCGTCGCTGGGATGTTCGGCCAGGAGGGCCTCCAGCTCTTTGGCCGCCAGCTCGTAGCGTTCGGCCTGGAGATAGAATCGGGCCAGCTTCTTGCGGTCCTCGATGTTGCCCGGCCGGCACTGCTTGGCCAACACCGCGGTCAGCGTGGCCACCGGCAGGCTGCTGGTGGCCAGCCGCATGTCCCACACGTGGGTGATCCCCTCGACCTTGGTCCACACCGGGGTGATCTCGGTGATGCCCTGCACGATGTCCACCGTGCCCTGGGTGGTGGTCATGGTCACGGTGCGGCGGCCGAACTCGTCGAACGGGGTGGCCCGCACGATGGCCCCCAGGCTCTTCACGCCCCGGCCGGCCTGCATGACGCGCTGCCGGATGCGGAACTTCTCCAGCGCCTCG
>JBBIQF010000579.1:0-4024 GCA_037442445.1 Planctomycetaceae bacterium | reverse complement strand
ACACCCCGGCGGGATGGATTCGCCGCATGGGCCGGCAAATCTCCTCGTGCCCGGGATGCACGATCCAGGCCTGGCGCGACTGGGGCAGGAAGGCGCGGACGGCCACCATCCGCCGCCCCCCTTCCTCGATCTCGTGAGGGCCTAGGACTTCAAACGGGTTCTCGTAGCGGCCTTCAACCAGTTGACAAAGCTTCTCCAGCGGAACCGTCGTTCGCACACCCACCTCCTTGCAAGAAAGACCGGATTATCCTGCTTTGGCCCGAAGGCCCCGCAGCCGGGCCCGCAGCCAGCCGGCCAGCCACGTCCCCAGCCCCTTGGCCGGCGCCGTTCGGGGATAGCGCCTGCGGCGTGCAGAGACGCCCGAGGGGGCGGAGGCTCGGCCGGTGCCTCCCGCCGCCCCAGCCAACCGGTGCGGCGGGTCCAGCCGGTAGGTGCGGCAATCCACCTCGTGGAACTCCAGGGCGCGGGCGATCCGCCGCCACAGGTCGGCGTTCTTGACCGGCACCATCTGGCCGAAGCACTCCCACCGCCAGCCGTTGGCCTGCCACTCGGCCAGCCCGGTGCGAATCCCCTCGCGCACATAAGCGCTGGCCGTAATCAGCGTTACCCGGGAAGGCCGGTCCAGGGCTTCCAGGCCGCGAACCACCGTGAGCAGTTCCAGTCGCTGGCCGCGGACCTGCGGCTCCACGTCGTCGGCCTCCAGCCGAGAGGTCCCGTCGACCGACCGGAGCACGAACCGCCATCGGCCGGGTTCCCCCTGGCCGCCCACATCGCAAAACAGCAAGTATTGCGGCCGCCGATCGCTCATCCCATCCTGCATGCCTGGTGCTTGCTGCATCGGTCGGGGCTGGTACACTCCAGTGGCCCTTGGCCAAGCGGAACGCCTCGGCCCGCACGCACCGCGCCCCCAAGGGCGCGGCCGTAAAATCGCCCAGCGTCCAGGGCAACGGCCTTGGCCCGGTCGCCCGGTTGCGTAGCATATCGGCTTGGCCATCGCAAATCCCGTAGTTTATCTGAACCTCGCAGATTGTACGGTTTATTCCGAACTCCCTGCAACCCATGCGCATGACGCTCCGCCCCTTCGAGCTGCCTTTGCGGCACGTCTTTACCATCTCCAGAGGTTCGACCGCCGTGTACCGGGGCCTCCTGGTGGAACTCCAGCAAGATGGAGCTGTCGGATACGGCGAGGCGGGCGAATCGGACTACTACCGGGCCACCGTCCAGAACATGACCGCCGCGCTGGAATCGGTACGGCGGGAAATCGAAAGCTGGCACCTCGATGAACCCGAGTCGCTGTGGCACGCACTGAATGCCAACCTGGCATCGAACCGCTTTGCCCAGTGTGCCTTGGACATCGCGGCCCACGACCTTTGGGGCAAGCTGCGGGCAAGCCCTGTATGGCGGCTGTGGGGCCTGGAACTGCACGACGGTTTGCCGCCGACCGACTACACCATCGGCCTGGATACCACCGAAAGGATGGTCGCCAAACTCCAAGAGTTCCCCGACTGGCCGGTGTACAAGATCAAGCTCGGCTGCGACCGCGACCTGGAAATCATCACCGAGCTGCGAAGGCACACGTCCGCCCCATTCCGCGTAGATGCCAATTGCGCTTGGACTTACGACGAAGCCCGCAGCAAGGCGCCCCGGCTACGAGAGCTGGGCGTGGAGTTGATCGAGCAGCCGCTTCCCCCCGATAGCTGGGCTGCCATGCGCGAACTCTATCATCAAGCCTCGCTACCAATTATGGCCGACGAGAGCTGCCAGACCGAACCCGATGTGGACCGCTGCCGGGGGGTCTTTCACGGAATTAACGTCAAGCTGGTCAAGTGTGGTGGGCTTTCCCCCGCCCGGAGGATGCTCATTCGAGCCAGGCAGCTCGGCCTTCGCACCATGGTGGGGTGCATGACCGAGACCACGGTGGGCATTTCGGCGGCGGCCCAGTTACTACCCCTGGTGGACTACGCCGACTTGGACGGCGCCCTGCTATTGGCCGAGGACATCGCCACTGGGGTAACCATCCACCGCGGCCGGATCGTATTCCCCCCGCGACCCGGCTGCGGCATAGAACCGATCGGATGAATCTGTCGTGCCGTAACCGTTCGCGGCCCGGGGCCTTCCGGATGCTCAAGGGGAAGGAGCGTGCGGGGTGCGGCGAGTATCGGAGCGCGGCGGACGCGACGGAGCGCGTCCCTCCAGGTGTGGAGGGCCACGCTCGGCTGGAGGGCCACGCTCCGTCGTGGCCGCGGATGCGGCCGTAAACACGCCGGATGCGCTGGACGTGGCGCACACGCCGGACGCGACGGAGGCGGCGGACGCGACGGAGCGCGTCCCTCCACCAAAAATGCCTGACGCGACAAGACGCGTCCCTCCACCGCCTTTCAGGCGGCTTGCCCTTGCCTGGCGTTTGGGCTATGGTGGCGGCTGATCAGGCAGTGCCCTGATGCCGTTTCGAGAGATACCCCGGAGGTGCTTTCATGCGTGGTTTGGGCTTGGCGGTGCTTGCGGCTGGGGTGGTGGTGGCTTCGCTATTGGCCGTGCCGGAATCGCCTGGCACGGAAGAGGATGGCTTCGTCCCGCTGTTCGATGGCAAATCGCTCCAAGGCTGGGTACAACGCGGCGGGAAGGCCAAGTACGCGGTGGTCGATGGCATGATTGTCGGCACCTCGGTGCCCAACACGCCCAACAGTTTTCTTTGCACCGAGAAGACCTACGGCGATTTCATATTGGAGCTGGAGTTCAAGGTCGATCCGGGCCTGAATTCCGGGATTCAGATTCGCAGCGAGAGCCGGCCGGAGTACCGCAAGGGCGTTGTGCATGGGTATCAGGTGGAGATCGACCCCTCGCCGCGGGCCTGGACCGGGGGCATCTACGACGAGAGCCGGCGGGGATGGTTGTTCGACCTCAAGAACAACGAGGCGGCCCGCAAGGCCTTCAAGCCCAACCAGTGGAACCACCTGCGCATCGAGTGCCGGGGCGATTCCATCAAGACGTGGGTCAACGGCGTGCCCGCCGCGGATTTGAAAGACTCGATGACCCGCCGCGGCTTTATCGCCCTCCAGGTCCATGGCGTGGGGGACCGGCAGGAGCCGCTCCAGGTCCGCTGGCGGAACCTGCGGATCAAGGAGCTTCGCGAATAACTGCGGCCCAGCCGAAATGCTTCGGCCCGGCCCGCGGGCCGGTGCTCCGCGGTCCGTGGCGGGGGCCCATGGAGGCCTGCAAGGGCGCTGGCCGGCCGGTCCGCATGTCTTTCGGAGCACTAGCGCATGGAACTGACGAACAAGACGGCTTTGATAACCGGTGGCGGCAGCGGCATTGGCCTGGGCATCGCCTTGGCCCTGGCGCGGGAGGGGTGCCGGGTGGCCATCACGGGGCGCGACGCGGCCCGGCTGGAGGCGGCGGCCGGCCAGTTTCCCTCGCCTCCGTTATGGCGCCCGTGCGATGTTTCGGATCGGGCAGCCGTGCTGGAACTGGTCCGGTGGTTCGAGGCCCAACTGGGCACGCCCGACATCCTGGTCAACTCGGCCGGCATCAACATTGCCCGGCGGCAGATGGCCGAATTGGACCCGGCCGACTGGGACCGCGTGCTGGCCATCAACGCCACCGGCGCGTTCAACTGCATCTATGCGGTGCTGCCCGGCATGCGCCGCCGCGGGTCGGGGTTGATCGTGAACATCTCGTCCATTGCCGGCAAGCGGGCGATGAAGCTGGGCGGGGCGGCCTACTGTGCAGCCAAGTTCGCCATGACCGCCCTGGGCACGGAGGTGGGCCTGGAGGAACGGCCCCACGGCATCCATGTGACCAACATCTATCCCGGCGAGGTGGCCACGCCCATCCTCAAGCACCGCCCCACCCCGGTGCCCCCCGAGCGCCTGGCCCAGATGCTCCAACCCGAGGACATCGCCGCGCTGGTGGTGGCCATCGCCCGGCTGCCCCACCGCGCGCTGGTGCCCGAAGTCGTCATCACCCCGCTTTACCAAGAATACGCCTAACCGTGCCGATTGCGGTGCAGCCATCCCGGCTACTC
>JBBIQF010000578.1:0-4025 GCA_037442445.1 Planctomycetaceae bacterium | reverse complement strand
CCAGGTGGTCTTGCAGGCCAGGGTGCAGGTCTGGCAGGCGATGCACTTGTTGATATCGAAGACCGCCGCGAACTGCCGCTTGGGCCGGGTTTCCGGATACCAGTAGGACATGCTGCGGCCGATTTGCCAGTTGAAAACTCGAGCCATGATCGTCTCGCGCAAAAAGCCGTTCGTGTAGCGCCGGTTGGACCGTCTCCTTGTGGTGCAGCCGTCCCGGCTGCACAGTTGTAGGGTGCGTGCTCTGCACGCACGCGACCTTGGAATCGCGTGGGTGCCAAGCACCCACCCTACCGGTTCATGCCGGCCGAACCACGTGGGTGCCAAGCACCCACCCTACGGGGTTTTCTCGCCGAGCAAAAACTCGCCGGCCAAATAACGTTTCATTTCTTCCGACTCGTAATGGGGGCGGATGCCCAGGGCGGCCGGCCGCCACAGGCCCGAGCCCCCAATACCGCCAGGCTCAGCGCGGGTGATCTTGACGATCGCTTCGCGCGGGGCGCCGGTGGGGCAATGGACATCGGGGAGAAATCCCTTGCCGATGGCCTGCCCGAAAAGCTGCTTGCGCACCAAGCTATCGGTCATCCACGTGGGTTTGAGCCAGCCCCGGGTGGCCGACTGGTGCGACCCCGCCCGGAACATGGCCTGGTAGCCGGTGCGGGGGTTCTTGGCCAGGCCGTCGGGCCGCGACTGCTGGCCTTCCTGCGAACCGGGCGTGGCCCCGTACATGTTGAACCACATGCGGGTTACCCCGCGGGGAGTCCCCGGATAGTAGCGGGCCCGGCACAGCAGCCGGGCAAAGGCGTAGTCGCGGGGGTTCTGCTGCCAGCCGCGGAACGGCCGGTCCTCCGGGTCCGAATCCACCCATACGTAATCGCCGTCTTCGATGCCCAGTTCCCGGGCGTCTTCGGGGTGGATATCCACGTACCCTTCGGCCGCGAACGGGCTCCGCTTGTCGTGGCGATAGATATCGCCGAAGGGGCCAAACAGCACCGCCACCACATCGGTATCGATGGGCATGGTGTGCGCCCCGTGCCGGTACTTGGGGGTATGGAACACGAAGCGGTAGCCGTCCTTGGCCAGGGGGTGGGGCGAGGCTTTGGTTTCGGCCCAGGTCTTGACCACGTTCCGGCCGCAACGCACGTCGCACGACAGGTCGCTGCGCTGCACCCCATAGTCCTCCGGCCCCTCGGGGCGCAAGGCCTCGTGCTTGGGGGCTACGATCACGTTCGGCTCGTAGAAGGTGGAGTCCACCGGCTCGCGGTGCACCGGCAGGTTCTCGCCCGCCGCGATGAACTCGTCCTCTTCCCGGTAGAACTCCAGCCGGCCCGTCTTGGTGTACCATGGCCGCGATTCGGCCGTCTGCTCGAACCCCACCGACTTTGGCGTCGTCCGGCTGGAAAAGATGGCGGGGACGCCCTGGCGGGCCTTCTCTTCCAGCTCGCCTATCCGGTAGCCCCGGGCATTGTTGGAAAAGTCCAGGATGCGTTGCAGGTACACGTCGGTACGCCCCTGGCGCACGAACTTGAAGTAATCGTCGAACCGCGGCTCTTTGACCAACTCGGCGAGCTTGGAGGCCACCAGGGCCAGCACGTCGATATCGCCGATGGTCTGGAAGACCCGCGCCAGCGGGGTCCGCGGGAAGACGCTCAAGAACGGGTTGGTTACCGAGGCCGTGATATCGGGGTGCTTCAGCTCGGCCCAGCTATCGACGCCGAACACCACGTCGGCCCATTCGCACGAGGTGGACCACCACCACTCGTTGACGCAGATCATCTCGATCCGCGGCAGCACGTTCACCACGGTGTTGTAATGCCATTTGACGTTGCCGAGGATGGAGTTGGCGTTGGCGAACCAGAGGGATTTGGTGGGGGTGGGGATGTGGGTCTTGCCGGTCAGCAGCTTGCGGCCCACGCGCAGCGGATGGTCCTCGTGGTTGTAGTAATGGGCCGACTCGGGCGTCCAGTACTGCCGCACCCGGGCGGGCTTGTCCGGGTCCAGCTCGATATCGAACGGGTTTTCGTTGATATACTGCGGGGCGCCGTTGAACAGGGCCACCCGGTAATTCCCCGCATACGAACCCACGTTGCCTCCCAGGCGCCCCACATTGCCGGTCAGGGCGGCCAGGAGAAAGATGTCGCGGTCCTTGTTGTCGTTATTGAAGAATTGATTGGGCCCCATGCCGATGGCGAACAGCGTGGTTCCCGGCTCGCGGGCCAGGTGGCGGGCCAGGGCTTCCACGGCGGCGGCCGGGGCCCAGGTCATCTCCTCCACCGTCTTCGGATCGAAGTGCGCCGCGTACTGGCGGATGAGGTCGAAGATCGGCCGGCAGAGCACCTTTTTGCCGTCGGCCAGGGCCACCTCGACCGACCCTTCCAGCAGGCAATCGCCCACGGCCGATTTGGCGCCCACCTGGTCGCGCGTGATCGCTTTGGGGCTGTTGGTGGCGCGGTCCCACCACACGTAGTCGCCCCATTCCTGGCGCAGGGGCGCGGGGATGAGGATTTCGCGCTGGTCCTTCGGCGGCGGCTCCTTCTCCTCCGGACCCAGCACGCGCGTGGCGTTGGACAGCGCGGCCGGCGGCGTGCCGAACACCTCCTGCGCCCGCAGGCACTTCAGCGTGTCCATGCGCACCAAAAGCGGCAGGTCGGTCCAGCGGCGCACATAGTCGGCGTCGTAGAGGTTCTCCCGCAAGAGGACATGGACCAGCCCCAGGGCCAAAGCCGGGGTGGTCCCCGGCCGCACCACCAGCACATCGTCGGCCTTGCTGGCCGTGGCCGAGTACTCGCAGGCGATGACCACCACGCGCGTCCCTTTCAGGCGGGCTTCGGTCAGCCAGTGGGCGTCGGGCATCTTGGTGGTGATCCAGTTCATGCCCCAGACGACCAGGGTCTTGCAGTGCTCGACGGCCGAGAGGTCGAACTCCACGGTCTGCTGCCCGGTGACCATGGGGTGGCCCGGGGGCAGATCGGTGTGCCAACTGTAATTGTCGAAGCCGCGGGCGCCGCGGGCCTCGTCCGGCCGCACCTTGCGGATGGCTGCATCCAACAGGGCCATCGCGTTGGCCAGCCGGTACAGCCCGAACACCCGCGTCATGCCCAAAAGCGGCATTCCCCCGCGGAACTTCAGCACCTGGGTGCCCGCCCCGCGCGTGGCCTCGATGGTGACCGGATCGTAGTGCTGGGCGGCCAGCCGTTTCTGGCCTTCCGGGCCGCTGTAGGTCTCGGCGATGTTTTTCAAGGCGGCAGCCACGACGGTGGCGGCTTCGTCGTGGGATACGCGCAGCCACTCGTCGCGGCCGCGCTGGAAGAACTCGGGGGGCGGGGTGCCGTCGGCCCGGCGGGGAAACCCCTCGTCATACCAGCGTTTGAAGCCTGCCCGCACCATGCACCCGCTGATCCGCCGATCGCCGTAGAAGCGGCGGGTCAGGGCCAGCCCCTTCTGGCACACCCGCGGGTCCCAGCGGTGCGTGGCGCGGTGGCCCTCCAGGTCGGTGGCCTCGCCGTAGCGCATCGTCGGGCCGATGCGGGTGATGATCCCCGAACGCACATACGCCCGCAGCAGGCAGTTGTGCGTGTCGTTGGGGGCGCACAGAAACGTGAACGTGGAATCGTACTTCCACAGGTCGCGGTAGGCGTCTTCCCAGGTGCGATCGGGGTAGGCGGCCAGGGGGTTCTCGATGGCCTCCAGGCCCCAAGCTCGGCTGGCCGAGGCCGCCAGGCCGCCGAAGCCGGCCGCCGCCATGGCCGCCAGGAACTCGCGACGTGTCAACCGGGTATCGCTCATGGGGATTTCTCCCAACTGCGGAGATAGGCGACAAGGGATTCGATCTGGGCCGGCGACAAAGCGGGGTAGGCCGGCGTGCCGCTGCGGAACGGCGGCATGGGGGTGCCCCGCCGGCCGCGGCCGATAGTTTCCACCAGGTAATCGTCGCTGGCGGCGGCCAGGAACGCCGCGTTGCGCAGGGCCGGGGCATCGGTGCCTTCGCCCTGCGGGCCGTGGCAGCCGGCGCAATGGGTGGTGTACAG
>JBBIQF010000577.1:0-4027 GCA_037442445.1 Planctomycetaceae bacterium | reverse complement strand
GGATGAACTGCTTGCCCGCTCCGATATCGTGGTGCTCTGCCTGCCGCTGAACGAGATGACCCGGGGCATGTTCGATGCCCGCCGGATCGCCCATATGAAACCGGGGGCGCTATTGGCCAACATGGCTCGGGGGCCCTTGGTGGTGACGGCCGATCTGGTGGCCGCACTCCGTTCGGGCCACTTGGCCGGGGCCGTGCTCGACGTAACCGACCCCGAGCCTCTGCCCCCCGACCATGAGCTTTGGGAACTGCCGAACGTGATCATTACGCCCCATGTGGGGGGGCAAAGTGCCCTGCGGGCAGACAACATGACGCGGATGTTTTGTGCCAACCTGCGGCGCTGGCTAGCGGGCAAACCGCTCATCAACTTGTTGGAGGACAAGCGGCTTGGGTTCCCAATCCGGCGGCCTGGGGCGCTGCTTTGGACCGGTGTCGAACCCGAGGACTAGCCCATCGCGCCACCAGCGCGGGGGTTTCCGTTCCCATAGAACCGGCGTTGGCTAGGCGCTGAAGTCGAAGGAACCGCGGGACCTGCCCACTGGACGGATACTCCAATTGTCGCGTATAAGATACGCTTTTTGTGGTTTTTTCCCATAGCCGTGGCTTCCCTCTGGACGGCCTATGCCGGGCCGTCCTAAGATACACCTTCCCAGGCCATGGCAGGGATGGCGACGGAAACGCGGAGGTGCCCAATGTCCACGACGACGTTTCACGAGGGAAACGCCACCCGGACCTGGGGGGCGGCTCCCTCGAAATGTTCTGAGGAGCTGATGGCCCAGTATCGGGCCCTCATCGAACAAGAACGGATGAGCTGGACCGAGCACCACAAGCTCATCCGGCTTTTGGGTCGCGGCGGGCAAGGGGTCGTGTACCTCAGCCAGCGCCGCGGTACCGATAACTTCACCTTGCCGGTCGCTCTGAAAATCTTCTCGCCCGAGCACTACGACGAGCGGGGCTACGACGAGGCGATGGGGCGGAT
The DNA here is from genome assembly GCA_037442445.1 of Planctomycetaceae bacterium. Lineage (GTDB taxonomy): Bacteria > Planctomycetota > Planctomycetia > Pirellulales > Thermoguttaceae > JANLFZ01. Next base: position 3,049 of record JBBIQF010000577.1, on the reverse strand, counting down.
CGCCCATGTGGCGGCCCATATCGCCCAGATCCAGCAGGATAATCTGCTGGACGTGCACAACTGGGTGGAGCGGCATCGCGTGCGGATGATGGAGATGGAGTGGATCGACGGCTTCGATCTCAGCCGCCTGCTGACGCCCGCCATGCTCCAGCGCCTGTACGACCGCGTCAGTGCCCGCCGCTGGGAGTACATCAACCAGGTGATCGTCACCAGCGGGCCGGTCCAGCCGCGGGTCAAGCCGGGCATCGCGATCGCCATCATCCGCGATTGCCTGGCCGCTCTGGCTGCGCTGCACCGCGAGAACATCGTGCACGGCGATGTGAAGCCCTCGAACATCATGCTCAAACGGACGGGCAACGCCAAGCTGGTGGACGTGGGGTCGGCGTTCGAGCTGGACCATCCGCCGCCGGTCCGCACTTGCACCCCGGTGTACGCGGCGCCCGAAGTGCTCGAAGGGTCGGACTTCTCGCCCCGATCAGACCTGGCCAGCCTGGGGTACGTGCTGATCGAGATGCTTTCCGGCGTGCCCCCGTTCGACGGCCGCAGCTCGATCCGCGACCTCCTGGAGGCCAAACGGTTTCTCGCCCAGCGCTTGCCGACCTTGCTGCCCAAAGAGGTGGTGTGCAACGAGCTGCTGATGAACTTCTGCCGCGGCCTGATCGCCCCGGACCCCACGCGCCGTTTCCCCAGTGCCGAGGACGCCGACGTCAAACAGGAAGGGGCCGCCGGCTTCCACCGCCAGTTGGTCAAAGGCGATCTGGCTGCCGAGTACGAGCACGAAATCCGGCTGTGGCTCAAAGAGTTGGACGATTTGCCCTAACCACACCGGGTGCGCGGTGGAGGGACGCGATCCGTCGCGTCCGCCATCCTATTTGCCCTAGCCACACCGGGATCGCGGGGATGCGATGATGGGCTGTTTGGCCCCTAGCCCATCTCGCAAGGCCCTGGGCGTGCGATGGGCCGGGGCCGTCAGGTACTAGTGGCCGGTGCCGCAGGGGATCGACGCCGGCCGGCTTTCCGACACTGGGTTGCTGCATCGAGGAGCTGACGCATGGGCGATGCGCTGTTTTCGGTGGAAGGTCAGGTTGTCTTGGTTTCCGGTGCCAGCCGGGGAATTGGCCGGGCTATCGCCCAAGGTTTCGCCCAGCGCGGGGCCCAGGTGGTGATCACCGGCCGCGTGGCCGAAACGCTGAACACCACGGCCCAGGAGATTTCCGCGGGGGGATGCGCGGTGCGGCCTATGGTTTGCGATGCCTTGGATGCCAAGGCCCTCCAGCGCCTGGCCGACGCCGTGGTCGCCGAGTTCGGCCGCATCGACACCCTGGTCAATTGCGCCGGTGTGAATAAGCGAATGCGGGTCGAGGACTACGACGAAGCCACCTACGACTACATCACGAACATCAACATCCGCGGGGCGTTTTTCCTCGCTACGGCGGTGGGCCGGCACATGATCCGCGCCCGCCGGGGGTCGATCATCAATATCGACTCGCTCAACAGCCACCGGCCATTGAAGCACGTGGCGCCCTACGCCATGAGCAAGGCGGCCATGAGCAGCATGACCCGCAGCATGGCCATGGAGTGGGGCCCCTACGGCGTTCGGGTCAATGCCGTGGCCCCCGGTTTCACGTTGACCGACCTGACCCGCCCCCTCTGGAACGACCCGAATCTCGACCGCTGGCGCCGCGAGAATACGCCGTTGCGCCGGCCGGAAACCCCCGAAGAAGGCATGGGCTACCCCGAAGATATGGTCGGAGTCTCGATTTTCCTGGCCTCCAAGGCGTCGTCGTTCATCACCGGCCAGGTGATCTACGTCGATGGCGGCACCACATGCGGGCTATTCTGGCCGTTGCAGGTGTGAGACGCCGGGCCCGGGCGCCCGACACCTCAAACCACCCATGATTGGACGGCCTCTACTTGGCCCGGCCCCGGTATTGTTCCACCGGGTACTTTTGGGCGTTCTTGGCCAGTTTGGTTGCCAGAGCGGTAGAAAGGTCCAGGTTCAGCTCGTTGCACAGGGCCAGGGTGTAGCAGAAAACGTCGGCCAGTTCGTCGGCCACCTCGGCCAGGCGAGCCGGATCCTGGCGCACGGCCCGCGATTCTTCCGGCGTAAGCCACTGGAAATGTTCCATCAGCTCGGCCGCCTCGATGGCCAGCGACATCGCCAGATTCTTGGGCGTATGGAAGCGGTGCCAGTCGCGCTGGGCCACGAAGTCTTCGACCTGGCAGCGGAGTTGCCCCACGGTAGTCGTACGATCGGTTGCGGGGCAAGCATTGGCATCCATCGGTTGCTATCTCCCTGGCGGCGAAACTCTCCGCCTGGCGAACAGCCAGAATCGGCGGCCCTGCCGGACCCGCGGCAGGGCATATCCGGCTGGCCAAAAGCGGCTTACGGCTGAATCTCGAAAACCGCTTCCAGTTCCACGGCGGCTCCCAGGGGCAGGGCGGCCACGCCTACGGCACTGCGGGCGCCCACGCCCATTTCCGGCCCGAAAACCTCGGCGAAGACCTCGCTCGCCCCGTTGAGCACCGCGGGTTGTGCCTGGAACTCGGGCGTGCACTGCACCATGCCCAAGAGCTTTACGACCCGGCGAACGCGGGCTAGGCCCCCCAGAGCAGCCGACAACGAGGCAAGAACCGCCAAAGCCGCCTGCCGCGCCGCACGCGCACCCTCTTCGGCGGGCAAATCGGCTCCCACCCGGCCCGCGATCACACTGCCGTCTTCGCGCACCGGCAGGTGCCCGGAAGTCCAAGCCAGGTTCCCGATCACAATCACCGGCCGATACAGCCCCTTGGGGGGCGTGCACGGCGGCAAGGTCCAGCCCAACTGGGCAAGCCGGTCTTGGGGGTCCATGGTTCAAGTCTGTGAAGCGTAGGGGCGCGGCAGGCCCATTGCCCGATCAGTCGATGATCTTGGTCAGCGGATACTCCACGATGCCGCAGGCCCCGGCCGCCTTCAAGCGGGGGATCAACCGCCGCACCAGCACCTCGTCGACCACCGTGTTGACATCCACCCAGTTTCGGTCGGCAAGATCGGAGACCGTGGGGTTCT
>JBBIQF010000576.1:0-4027 GCA_037442445.1 Planctomycetaceae bacterium | reverse complement strand
TAATACGTCGCAGGTGCACGGCAGGTAATGCCCTGCCCAGCGGGCCGAGGAACGAGAAGCCAGCCCATGAGCGCTCCTCCGAAACCACCGCCACCGCCGCCTGCTCCGAGCCGTCTGGCGTGGGTCTTGCGCCGGGCCGACCAACTTGCGGTGGCCGTGTTGGTGCTGGCCGGGCTGATTTCGATGATCGGCTGGTGGGTCGCCCACGGCGGGCTGCGGGGCGAATTGGTCGAATTCCAGCACGGCCAGCGGCGGACGATTCGTTTCTTGGTGGATATCAACGAGGCGGAAGCCGCCGAGTTGGCCCAAATCCCCGGTGTGGGCGAAAAACTGGCGGAGCGGATCGTCGCGCATCGTGCCGCCCAGGGCCCTTTCCGCAGCCACGATGAACTGCGGCAGGTACCGGGCATCGGGCCCAAGACGCTTCAATCCATGCGGCCGTACCTCCGGCCCCTGCCGCCACCGGCCGACCCAAAGCCGTAGGGTGGGTGCTTTGCACCCACGCCCGAAGCAGAAAGCACGGAGTCGGGAGCAGGGAGCACGGAGCAGGGAGCAGGAATCAGGGAGCAGGGCCGCGGTTGTGCCTGCCGCTGGGCCTTGCTACGCTGGTGCCGTGGTGCTACCCGGGTTCTGCTTTGGCGTGATGAGGTGTGCGATGTCTTTGCTGCAAGCGCTATGCGTGGCGATGGTTATGCAAGGCGGCCAGCCGACAAAGCCGCTCGTGCTGGAAAGTCCCGCCATGGTGGTGGAAATCCAGCCCGACAGCGGTGCCTGGTCGCTGCGGGACAAGGCCAGTGGTGTGCGGTGGCCCAGCGAGGGGATGGCCCGCTGCGGATCGGCCGAGGGGTTGCAAGGCCCGTTCAGCACGGCGGAGGCGGGGCCCGGCCGCGCCCGCCTGTCTGCCGCCTCGGGGGCGGCCGTGTGTTTCGAGCTGGTCGATGGGGGCCGATCGCTGGAAGTCCGGTTCGAAGGCAAAGTGGCCGGCAGCATCCGGTTGCTCGAGGACGCCTTGGCCGTTACCGACCGCCAGCAGGGCTACTGGGTCGTGCCGTGCCGCGAGGGGCTGTTGATACCGGCCCAAAGCGGCGTGGCATTCAAGCACACCTTCGGGGCGTCGGAATACGAAGGGTGCCACATGAACATGCTCGGGGTATTGAAAAGCGGTTCGGTGCTGGCCGTCACGTGGGATGGCGTGTGCGTCTGGGCCGAGCTGGAGAGCAAGCTCTTGGCCGAGGGCCCGGACCGGCAGCGCATCACCGGGGCGGTGGTGCTGCGGCCGCCCGCCCGGGCAATCCGGCTGACGCCGTTGGGCCGGGGCGACTGGAACACCCTGGCGGCCGGCTATCGCCGCCTGGCCGAGGCGAAAGGCCTGGCCGTCACCCTGGCCCAGAAAATCCGCCGCAACCCCCATGCCGAGCGCCTGGTGGGGGCCTCGAACGTGAAGCTGTGGACCTGCCTGGCCCGCCGCATGAACGAGGAGAGCACCAAGGAGGAATCGGTCACGGTGCGCTGGACCTTCGACGAGGCGGCGCAGATTGCCGAGCACCTGCACAAGGACCTGGGCATCCAGCGCTGCCTGTTCATCATGGGCGGCTGGACCGAAGGGGGTTACGATTGCCGCCATCCCGATAATCTGCCCGCCAATCCCGAATGCGGCGGCAACGCGAAGCTGGCCGAAGCCATCCGCCGGATCCAGTCGCTGGGCTTCGTCGCCTGCCTGCACGACAACTACCAGGACATGTACCGCGACGCGCGGAGCTGGAACCCGGCAATGATCGAGAAGCGGCCCGATGGCTCGCTGATCCAAGGTGGGCGGTGGCTGGGCGGCCGGGCGTTCATGGTCTGCGCGCCCAAGCAGCTCGAGCTGGCCATGCGCCCGCAGAATCTGCCGGAAATCCACCGCCTCTTCCGGCCGTGGGCGTATTTCATCGATTGCACGTTTGCCGTCGGGCCGCGGGAGTGCGCCGACCCCAACCATCCCTTGGCGCGGGACGACGACGTGGCGTGGAAGATCCGGCTGAGCGACGCGGCGCGGGAGCTGTTCGGGCTGTTCGGCAGCGAGTGCGGCCGGGAATGGGCCGTGCCGCACAGCGACTTCTTCGAGGGCCTGGTCGGGGTCTCGGGCCGGTACTACCACAACCTCAAGCCCGAAACCCTCGGCGCCACGCTCATCCCTTTCTGGGAAATGGTGTACCACGATTGCCAGATTTGCTTCGGCAAGTACGGGTACTCGGCCGAGCAGGCCGGCCTGTATGTGGCGCACCATGTCCTGTGTGCCCGGCCGCTGCACTACCACTCGATCCCCGACCATCTGTATTGGAAGTCGCCCGCCAAAGAGGCCAAGGCCCGCCGGACTGCGGGCCCGGAGGCGGCCTTTGCCCGCACCGACCAGGGCTGGGCCGAGGGGCTCCATCCCGCCGACGCCTTCCTCAAGACCACGCATGAGGTGCTGGGGCCGCTGCACGCGGCCACGGCCCACCAGCGCCTGGTGCGACTGGAGTTCCTCTCGGCCGACAAGTCGCTCCGCCGCGCCCAATACGGCCAAGGCGAGGATGCGGTCACGGTGGTGGTCAACTTTGGCAAGGCCGATGCCGCGGCCCAATCCCAGCACGGCGGGCAGGTAACCTTACCGCCTTTTGGATTCGTGATCGACGGCCCCCGGCTGGCGGCCTTCTACGCCAAGCGCTGGAACGGCCAGGACTATCCGGGCGGGGCGCTATTCACCCTTCAGCCGGCCGACCAGAAGCCGCTGGCCCAATCGGCGCGGATCCGCGTGTTCCACGGCTTTGGCGACCCGCGCCTGGCGTGGGGCGGCACCGTGCACACCGTGCCGCGCGAAGCGCTGATCGGCAAGTAGGGTGCGTGCCGGACCCGCACCCTGCCCCTCTAACCCGCCGCCGAACGCCGGCAAACAGTCCGGGCCGGGCCGGATTGTAAAGCCTGGAGTTTGGTTTCGTCCACCTGGACCCCCAAACCCGGTCCCGGGGGCGCTTGGGCGATGTCGGCCTCGATGGCAAGCGGTGTAGCCAACAGGTCGGCGGTGAGGAACTGGGGGCCGTTCAGGGCGGCCGGCTTTTCCAGCCCGTAGGCCGCGTATAGGACCAACGAGGCCGCCAAAGAGAGGTCCGGATCTGTTAGCCCGCTACCCAGCCAGAACAGGCCGGCATCACGGGCCAGCTCGATCTGCCGCCGCGCGGAGCGGAGGCCCCCGGCCCGCGACACCTTCAACGTGATGCCATCGACCATGCCCAGGCGGATGAACTCCTCGACCTCGACGGGCGAGACCAACCCTTCGTCCATCGTGATGGGCAAGGCCTTCTGGCGGCGCAGCGCCAGATAGCCCGAGATGCGATTGGGGCGCAACGGCGCTTCGAGCACATCGACACCCGCGTCGGCCAGCCGAGGGGCCACGTCCAAAGCGGTGGCCAGGTCGTAACCGCCGTTGGCATCGGCCCAAAGGAAGCTTTGGGGGGCGTGGCGTCGCACGAGGCGGGCCAGCTCTACGTCGAAGGCCGGGTCCGAGCCCACTTTGATGTTGAAATTGCGGTAGCCGCGGGCGTGGGCCTTGGCAATCTGCTCTTCGGCCTCCTCCAGAGTGCGGACGGCGATGGTCCAACTGAGGACCACGGGTGGGCCCGCGGGCCGGCCCCACATCTCTGGCAGCGAGCGGCCCAGCAGCCGGCCGGCCAGGTCGTGCAAGGCCATGTCCAGCCCGGCCAACGCCAGCGGAAAGCCCAGCGAAAAGCCCGGGGCCAAGGCCCGTTCGGCCGCGTCGATGGCCGTATCGAGGTCTTCGGCGTCGCGGCCCAGCACGGCCGGCGCGTAACGATGTTCGAGGACCGCCAACAAGGTCTCGGGCGTCTCGTAGCTCCACGTAGGCACGGCCAGGCTCACACCCCAGCCCGAAACGCCGTTGTCGGCCGTCACCTTGACCGCCACACCCGTGTGGCCGGGCGAGCCTTCGAGGAACTTCCAGTACCCCGCCCAGGGGTAACACACGGGAAAAAGGTCAACACGTTCGATTCTT
>JBBIQF010000575.1:0-4030 GCA_037442445.1 Planctomycetaceae bacterium | reverse complement strand
ATCACGTAGGTCAGGCCGAGTTCTTTCAAAATCAGGCGCAGGGCCGACCGCAGCGTAATGCCTTGGAGGTTCCGCGTAAGCGGTGTATCGGTGCCGATTACCGCGTCGTCCAGCGCCTTCTTGTCGAACTCGATGTTGATCTTGTGGAGCGTTTTCAGATACTCGATGGCCTCCGAAAGCGGTGTATCGACGAAGTCGATCTTGGTAGGCTCCTGGAGGGCCTCCATGATCCGCTGCTCGGCTTTGCCGGGCTTCGAAAGGCTCATCGAGCTGTATTCCTTCTTGCGGCGCTCGCTGAGTTGCCGCCACACCTCGGCATCGGGGTACACGATGGGCGGCTCGTCGGGGAACGGAACGTGCGAGCGCTCGACCTGATACAGCGTGTCCACGACAGCCCGCTGGCGGGCCACGCGCAGGGCCAGGGCATCGGCCAGATAGCCCACCGTGCGCGAGTTGAGCGTCGCGGCCACCGGTTCTGCCGTGTCGGGCAGGATTTTCTGGGCTTCGCGGGCCACCTCCTCGGCCGAACGGTACTTGGCCTCATCCATCAGCGAGCTGAAGCGGTCCATCAATTCGGTGGCTTTGATCTGTTGCCGGGTGAGCCGCTGGGCCACCAACTGGCGCTCTTTGGCTTGGGCTTCCAGTTGCATGGCCCGCTGCCGGGCCACGTCCAGTTCCTGTTTGCGCCGCGAGGCCTCGCGCAGGGCGGCCTCGACCTGGGCCTGGAGTTGCGCCCGCACGTCGGCGCCCAGTTCGGGCAGGTCGCGCAGCCGGTCGTGCAGCAGCTTCAGGTCCTGGATGACCCGCTCCGGTTCCTGGGCCAGGCGCTTGCGCCCCTCTTGGATGGTGTTCTGCACATCGGCGGTGATCTGCTGGCGCAACACCGCCCGTTCGCGCTCCACCTTTTGCACCAGGGAGCCTTCGGCAGGCACCGCAGGGCCAGCGAGATTCAAGTCCCCGCTGGCCGCGCTTGAGGGGCCTGCGGCAGCGGGAGCACCGGCCGGGCTGGCCGGCGCGGTCTTCTTGGCCGCTGCGGCCGCCACCGATCGCGCGTCTTCAAACGTCGGGTCCTGGGCCAACGCGGCCTGCGCCAGGCGCGCGGCGTTGGAGAAGTCGCCCGCCCCCAGGGCCTCGGCCGCCAGGCGCGTCAACTCCGCGGCCCCCAGCGTTGTCGACGCGGCGGCAAGCTTCAAAGTGTGCATATCCACCAGCGGCAAGCCCACGCCCCCGGTCTGCCGGACTCGGGCCACCAGTTGCGCCAGAAAAGCGTTCTCGTCCTGGACGTCGGCCCGCGGCACGTTCCACGAAAATTTCTGCTCGCCCGCAGGCCCTTCGAAAGTGGCCTGAATCTCGAACGGGCCCGTCCCCTTCAGCACGCCCAGCACCACCGACTCGCGGTCGGCCCGCAGCGGCGGGGTCCGCTTGGGAAGCACCTCGGCAAATGGCCCGGGCCAGGTGACCGCCTTCGGCCAGTAAACCGGCGCTTTGGCCGCCTCGGCCAGCAGCTTGCCCGCACCGTCGGCCGGCGTCTTGTCGGCCTCGGCCAGCACGCCGCCGGTGGCCGCCGCCAAGTACCCGAGCATCGAAAGGTCCACATTCGGCCCGACCGCATACGCGATGACCGGGACCCGCTTGTTCACCAAAGCCGTGGCCAGTTGCTCCTGCTTTTCAGTCGCCAAGAGGTTTGCCCGGCTGGTGCCTTCACCCAGGAACACGAGGGCCTTGGCCCGGCCCTGGGCATCCACGAAACTGTCGATCGCGGTCCGTAGCGCCAGCTCCAGGTCGGTCGCGCCGAGCGGCTCCCGGCGGTGGAGCTTCTCCAAAGCCGCCTGCATTTCCGGGCCCCCTGGCGACACGAAGCCGGGCGTCAGCCGCACCGCGGTGATATCGGCGGCGATCAATTGCACCCGATCGCCTTCGCCCAGGCCGGCCAACAGCTCTTGGAGGGCCGCCAACGAGGCGTCGCGATAGGCACCTTGCAGATTGGCGGACGTGTTGACCACCACCACGATGTCATGCGAGACCGCCGCGGGGGTGGCCGGGGGCCTCAGTCCCAGGGCGAAATACTGGGTCCCATCGGCGTGAGTGTATGCCGCCAATTGCGCCTGGCCCGGGGCCAACTCCGCCCCCGGGGCGGCTGACGCTACCGCCAATACGGCCACCACGCACCACACCAAGCCACGGTGTCTGGACATCGATCGAATCTCCGGCACGAACGACCAAGCTGTACGAGCGACGTGTTCCGCAGCGACCGCCCGGACACGCTCCACCATCGTCAGAGACGGGGTACTCCCCACTACCGGTCATTCTAATTCCTTGCTGCGCGGTTTGCCAATCAAAAACAAGGACTTGTTCCAGGACTGTGCCGTCATCCGTCGCATGGGGGGTGACGATACACCTATCACTGGCAAAGGCCAAGCGCATCGTTTCCTCGGCGGCCCAAGAACGGGCCTTGGGCCTTATGCCCCCGGTACCACCCCGGTAATCCCCCGGTGGTCGTCGGCTTGGCGCGTCTTTAGGCCGCAGGACGAACTTGCGCGAACTTGCCGGCACGTCGGTTTGACCTCGCCACGCGGGGCTAGATCGCATATCATGCCAACAGGTTACGTAAACGTGCCGGGCCGCCCAGGAAGCGTTTTTTCCGGGCGCACGAGAATCACCCACACCCCTGGGGGCGATTTGAAGCATGAAGCGGACACTAGTGCTGTGCGGGTTGTCGGCATTGCTGGGGGCGATCCTTTCGAGCTGCTTCGTCGGGCCGTTCGATGGGGCCCGGCCAAGCGCAGCCCAGCCCCCGGTGGACTACGTTGGGCCACAATACCCCGGCCAAGGCCAACCACATCCTCCGCAGGGGGTTGGCCAGTACAACACGGGTGGGGTCGAACCCCGCGTGGCGGCCGTACCAGGGGGGAATGCTTACACCGGAGGTTGGGCTTCCGATGGCCCGATTGACGACCCCCACTTGGCCGAGCTGACGCCCGAAGAACGCGTCAACATCGCGGTCTACGAGCAGGCCAATCGCAGCGTGGTGAACATCACGACCCGCGGCTACCGCGGCGATCGGTTTTTCTTCCTCGAGATTCCTTCCGAAGGCGAGGGGAGCGGGTCGGTGATCGACAAGCAGGGGCACATCGTTACCAACTCGCACGTGATCGAGGGGGCGCAGGAAATCCAGGTCACGCTGTACAACTCGAAGAGCTATGAGGCCCGGTTGGTGGGTTTCGATCCGGGGACCGATATCGCGGTGATCCGCATCAACGCCCCTCCGGAGGAACTTTTCCCGGTGCGGTTTGGCGACTCCTCGCGCCTCCGCGTGGGGCAGAAGGTGTACGCCCTGGGCAACCCGTTCGGCCTGGAGCGCACCTTGAGTACGGGGATCATTTCCAGTCTGGACCGCTGGCTGCCCAGCCGGCGGGGTTCGGGAAAGATCAAACAGATCATCCAGATCGATGCGGCCATCAACCCGGGCAATTCGGGGGGGCCGCTGTTGGATAGCAGGGCGCGGATGATCGGGATGAACACGGCCATCGCCAGCAAGACCGGTACCAGTGCGGGCGTGGGATTTGCCATCCCGGTCAACACGATTGCGCGGGTCGTGCCGCAGTTGATCCGCACCGGCCGGGTGATCCGGCCGGAAATCGGCATCGCCCGGGTGTACGAGACCGAGCGGGGTCTGTTGATCGCCACACTGACGCCCAACGGGCCGGCCGAACGGGCCGGCCTTCAAGGCCCAAGGATCATCCGCCGCCAGAAGCGCCAAGGGCCTTTCGTGTACGAGTATCAGCAGATCGACCGGAACTCGGCCGACCTCATCGTGGCGGTGGATGGCAAGCCCATCAAGACGGCCGATGACTTCATCGACCTCATCGAAAGCAAACAGCCCGGCGACACCGTAACGTTGACCGTCATCCGGGCGGGGCGGCAACTGCAAATCCCTGTCCGCCTGGACGCGGGGGAATGATTGGCCGCAGCCCAGCCGTGTTGCCGGTGCAATGGCAACCGGCCCTGAAGCAGCGACGGGCACAGCGTG